>NZ_JCAFUN010000016.1:0-136433 GCF_059371375.1 Stenotrophomonas sp. YJH_SMC_64
GCAACTGTTCGGGCGGATCAAGGGAGATTCCGGCGTGGGCGCCAAGCTACATGGCGATCGTCGAGATCCAGGCTCGTACGGCGGCCCACGCCGGCTCTCGACACCTACGCTGACAGATTTTCATCAGATAAGGCTCGGTCGGCGCATCCATGCGCCTCACGGTCCTGCCTGCCGCCTTGCTCCGGCTCCGGACAGTTTCCTGCGCGCGCGGAACGAGAGCGAAATTCAAAGTCAAAAAAAAAAGCAAAGTCAAAAGCTGTTGCCAACCAAGGTTGGCATCTACCAGGAGCGGGGGATCGGCACTGAAACGCACCGCGCTCGCGGGAACGTGTCCAGAGGCGGAGGACCCTGCCCAGCCGCACCCTCCGCCTCCCAACGTATCAGGAAGGCGCTGCTTTGGCTTTGGCTTTGGCTTTGGCTTTGGCTTTGGCTTTAGCTTTGGCTTTAGCTTTGGCTTTGACTTTGGCTTTGAGCTTCGAAAAGCGGGCTGGCGGGCCGCAGGCCCGCCAGCGAAAAACTCATCCCGCCACGATGTACTGCTGCAGCTGATCCAGCTCCCTGCGCTGCGCATCGATCACCGACTTCACCAGGTCGCCAATGGAAATCACCCCCAGCACCTGCGCGCCCTCCACCACCGGCAGGTGGCGGATGCGGTAGTCGGTCACCAGCTGCAGGCAATGCTCCACCTGTTCGCCCGGCGACACCGTCACCACCTGCGTCGTCATGATCTCGGCCACCGCCGTATCGCGCGAAGAACGATCACGCAACACGATCTTGCGCGCGTAATCGCGCTCCGAAAGGATCCCGACCAACCGTGGCCCGTCCATCACCAGGACCGCGCCAATGCCCTTTTCCGCCATCAACCGGATCGCATCGATCACCGCCGCATCCGGCGCGACCGCATGTACTTCAGGAGACTTGCCGTCCAACAGTTGCCGTACCGTGGTCATCTGCCTGCCCTCCGAGGGTGGGTTGCAGAGCCGAGTCTGCCACGGCGGATGCTAGCCACGCGTCAACCAGGTACAACGGCCGCTGCTTGGACTCTTCGTACAGGCGCCCCAGGTACTCACCGATCAGGCCCAGCGCGATCAACTGCACCCCGCCCAGGAACAGGATCACCGCCATCATCGTCGGCCAGCCCGCCACCCGGTCGCCGTACAGCGCGGCCTTGACGATCACCCACATGCCGAACACGAAGGCCACCGCCGCGGTTGCCAGCCCCAGGTAGGTCGCCGCGCGCAGGGGCACGGTCGAGAACCCGGTGATGCCTTCCAGGGCGAAGTTCCACAGCCGCCACAGGCTGAACTTGCTGGTGCCGGCCACGCGTGCGTGGCGGTGGTAGGGCACCGCCACGCGCTTGAAACCCACCCAGCTGAAAAGCCCCTTCATGAAACGATGGCGCTCACGCATCTCGCGCAGCGCACTCAGCGCGCGTGGTGACAGCAGGCGGAAATCCCCGGTGTCGGCCGGGATCGGCGTACGCGAAAGGCGCCCCATCACGCGGTAGAAGATCGCCGCCGTGGCACGCTTGATCCAGGCCTCGCCATCGCGCGCCAGGCGCGTGCCATAGACGTTGTCATGGCCCTCGCGCCAGCGCGCGACGAACTGCGGCACAAGCTCCGGCGGGTCCTGGCCATCGGCATCCAGGATCATCGCCGCCCCTTCGCGCACCAGGTCCAGGCCAGCGGTCAGTGCGGCTTCCTTGCCGAAATTGCGCGACAGCTTCAGCGCGGAGACCCGCGCGTCGGATTGGGCCAGGCGGGCGATCACCTCCCAGGTCCCGTCATGGCTGCCGTCGTCCACGTACAGAATGTGGCCGTCGATGTCGGGCAGCGCGTCGAGCACCGCGCACAACCGCGGATGCAGCAACGGCAGTGCCAGGGCCTCGTTGTAGGCGGCGATGACGAAAGTGAGCCGTTCGCGGGTCATGCCCGGATTGTACGTTGCCGCCGGCCGTAGATCAGGCGGCGCGCGCTCACTCTTCCGAAAGGTACGCGGCCCCGCCCAGCTGCCGTGCCTGGCGCTGGATCCAGGCGGCGCGCCGCTGCACGTACGGCCCTGGCTTTGCGGCGTTGTAGCGCCGCGGTGCCGGCAGCACCGCCGCCAACCGCGCGCTATCGGCCGGGCTCAACCTGGCCGCGTCCTTGCCCCAGAACTTCTGCGCCGCCGCCTGAGCTCCGTACACGCCATCACCGAACTCGGCGATGTTGGCGTACATCTCCAGGATGCGCTCCTTTGGCCACAGCGCTTCGATCAGCACGGTGTACCAGACCTCCGGCCCCTTGCGGATCCAGCTGCGGCCCTGCCAGAGGAACAGGTTCTTGGCCACCTGCTGACTGATCGTGCTGGCGCCACGCAGTCGCCCGCCCTTGGCATTGTGGTCGCGGGCCTTCTCGATGGCCTGCAGGTCGAAGCCGTTGTGGTCGGGGAAACGCTGGTCCTCAGCGGCCACCAGCGAAATCGGCAGGCTCGGCGCCATCTGGTCAAGGTCGCGCCACTGGTAATGCAGGCGATAGGACCAATCGGCCTCGCCCAGCGCCTCGCCATAGCGCCACAGCATCACCATGGACACGGGCGGGTCGATGAACCGCAGCACCAGGACCTGCAGGCAGCTGAAAGCAGCCAGCAGCACCGGCAGCCACAGCAGCCGTTTCCAGCGCCAGCGCCTGCGGCGTGGGCCTTCTACGACAGCTTCCACCTTGTGCTGCTCTCCCCCTGCCCCCATTACTGGTGCATCCTTCTTCTATCTGGTTGTCGGCGCATTATCCGGCAACTGCCCCCGTTTACGCGCGATGTGAGCCGATGACCGCCAACTCCGATTCCCTGATCCGCTTCCTGCTCCCCGACGCCGGCGTCCGCGGCGTCCACGTGCGCCTGCAGGCTACCTGGCAGGAGATCCTGTCCCACGCCGAGTACCCGGATACCGCCGCCGAACTGCTCGGCGAGGCCTGCGTGGCCTCGGCGCTGTTCACCGGCCATACCAAGATCGATGGACGCCTGTCGATCCAGCTGCGCAGCAGCACTGCCCTGCGCACCCTGTTCGCCGAATGCACCGCCGCCGGCACCCTGCGCGGCATCGCCCAGCTCAGCGAAGGCGGCGACGCGCCGCGCGACCTGTCCAGCCTGGGCGATGACGCGATCCTCGCCATCACCATCGAGAACCCCGGCCTGGACCCGCGTGAACCACAGCGCTACCAGAGCCTGGTCGGACTGACCGCACCGGAGCTGGACGAGGCCTTCGAGGACTACTTCCGCCAGTCCGAGCAGCTGCCGACCCGCCTGCTGCTGGCGGCCGACCGCAATGGTGCCGCCGGCCTGCTGCTGCAGAAGCTGCCGGGCGACGAGGGCGACGAGGACGGCTGGGCGCGCGCCAGCGCCCTGTTCGAGACCCTGGGCAAGGCCGAACTGCTGGCCACCCCGGCCGAGCAGCTGCTGCACCGCCTGTTCCACGAGGAGAAGCCGGCGCTGATGGGCGAAAAGCCGCTGTCCTTTGCCTGCTCCTGTTCCCGCGAGCGGGTGGCGGCGATGCTGCAGTCGCTGGGTGAGGAAGAGGCCCGTGCAGCGGCTGCAGACACCGGCGCCGTCGAGGTCCGTTGCGAATTCTGCGGGCGTGAGTATCACTTTCCATTGACGGAGTTCGGCATACTGTTCCACGGCGCCCAGGGGGCTGTACCGGCGCCTGAACGGCTTCAATGAACGGCAGTCTTGTACCTGGGGAGGATCAAGGCTTGTTAAGAATTCATAAACACCCTAGGATCAAGTTCCCGTCCCCACGGGAACTTCCGTTGTCCGTCCCTGTCTGAACTGGTCCGATGCGTACCTTCCTGCGTCTACCGCTGGCCATGATGATCGCCCTTGGCGCGATCACGGGCGTGCATGCGCAGAGCAAGGACACCCGCACCGTGCTGCCGGTATGGAACAAGGGCAGCGGCAAGGTCGAGGCCCTGCTGTACCTGGAGCCGACCGGTGAGCAGGCGGCCGGGGCGCGTTGGCATTTCGGCCGCAACTCGCTGGATGCGGCCTTTGGCCTGTCCTCCGGCGATTCGCTGGGCCTGCTCTGCAGCAGCAGCGGGACCAGCATGAGCGGTCTGGCCAGCCACTGCATGCTGGCCAGCCTCGGCGACGAGGACGACCTCAACAGCCGGCGTTTCACCGGCACCGCCGCATTGAACCGTGGCAGCAGCCGCCTCGGCATCACCGCCGGCACCGGCCGTGAAACCCTGCCGGCATGGCTGGCAGGCCCGAACAAGACCCCTTCGCTGCGCGCCGAGCAGAATGACCTGACCGTGTTCGCGCAGAAGAACATCGGCCGCGAAGGCTTCGTGTCCATCGCCGGCACCTACGCCAAGGCCCGCCTGGTGCCGCTGGCCGACGCCTCGCCGGCCATTGCCGACCGCTGGGACAGCAAGAGCCTGAGCATCGGCGCCGGCTACGGCAATTTCAGCGGCAGCATCATCGGCCGCGTCATCGACGTGCCCGGCAAGCCCGGCAAGTGGGAAGGCCTGGGTATCGGCCTGACCTGGCGCACGCCATGGTCCGGCCAGCTCACCGTGGGCGCCGAGAACGTGATCAGCCGCGGCAAGAATCCGTTCTCGCCACGCAACGAAAGCAACGACGACGGCACCGTGCCGTACGTGCGCTACGAGCAGGACCTGTAAGCTCCCTGCTGCCTCACCGCGACGTTTCCGCGCGCGCTCCCTTCGCCCATCCCCGTAATGACACCTCGCCGCCACCACGCGGCGATGCGCAAGCGCCTGTGCGCGGCCTGGTCCAGCACGGCTGCGCAAAGGCCTGCGCCATCAAGCCTGGCTGCCCCATGAAAAAAGCCACGCCCCTTTCGGGGCGTGGCCATGTCACACGTACATATTACGCCGCGATCAGAAGCGCTGGGTGTACTTCATGTACAGGAAGCGACCGATGTCGAAGCCACCGTAGTAGGAGACGTTCGCGCTCGGCTGGCTGTACATGGTAGGGCCCACGCGGCCGAACACGTTGTTGGCACCCACGGCCACGGTCGCATTCCACGGTGCGTTCCAGCGCAGCTGGACGTCGTTGAACACGGTCGCGCCACGCTGGTTGGTCGCGCTGCCCACCGCCACGCCCTGGTTGTTCGGCGAAGCGTAGTTCGGCAGGTTGCACTCTTCCGGGAACGTCACGGCACTCAGGCACGCTTCCTTCATGCCGGAGAAGTAACGGACGGTCCAGCTGGCGCCGAAGTCACCCATTTCCCAACCCAGGTTCAGGTTCGAACGCACGCGGAAGGCGTAGCCAGCCCAGCCCACGCCGGTGCGGGGGTTCGGGTGGGTGACCGCGTTCTTGGTGGTGACCAGGTCATCACGCGAGGTGTAGGTGCTGGTCCACTGCGCGCTGAAGTTGCCGAAACGATCGGTCGGCAGGCGGTAGCTGACATCCAGGTCGAAGCCTTCCACCTCGCGGTAACCGGCGTTGATGCCGGTGCGCTTGAGGTTGTTGACGATGCCGGTCACCGGGTCACGCGTGAACGCCGAGCAGCGTGCCGCGATGTCGTTGATGTAGCAGTCGTTGAGGATCAGGTTGGCCGTGTCCGAGATGATGGTGTTCTCGACGCGGATTTCCCACCAGTCCAGCGACATGTTGAAGTTCTGGATGAAACCCGGGCTCCAGACGAAGCCCAGGGTCTTGGACGTCGAGGTTTCCGGGGTCAGCTGGTCGTTGGAGCCGGAGACGAAGGCCAGCGGGGTTTGCGACGATGCAGCGGTGGTCGGGGTGAAGCCCTGCTGCTGCTGGCGGAAGTTGGCTGCATTTACGCCAGCCGGCAGTGCGGCGGCGCAACGGGCACGCACCGCAGCGTTGGTGCGCGAAGCACCGTAGACCACGTCGCACGGATCGGTGAAGAAGTCGAACGACTGCGAACCGCCGCTGTACAGGTCGGCGATGGTCGGGGCACGGAAGCCTTCCGCCCAGGTACCGCGGATGAGCAGCGAGTCGATCGGCTTCCACTTGAAGCCGAACTTGCTGTTCAGCGTGGTGCCGAAGGTGTCGTAGTCCGAATGGCGGGTGGCCGCGTTGAGGCTCAGCTCGCGGGCGCCCGGCAGGTCGGCCAGGATCGGCACGTTGAACTCGGCATAGACTTCGTCAACCTTGTAGCCACCACCGGTGGGGAAGTTGGCCAGGCCGGAGGTGTTGCCCGACTGCACCAGCGCGTCCGGGCTGAAGCTGCCGGTTTCCTTGCGGTGCTCGACACCCACGGCGAAGCCCAGGTCGCCGGCAGGCAGGGTGAACAGGCTGCCGGCCAGGTTGGCGGTGATGACCTTGGTGGTGGTCTCGGCGGTGGAGTGCGCGGACGGGAACAGCAGGTTCTGCAGGGCGGTGTTGCCGGTCAATGCGCCGTTGGCACCGTTGCTCTGGATGCCGGCGTGCAGGAACGGGTTGTACGGCACGCACTGGTTCAGCCCGATCGGGTTGGCCACGGTACCGCACTGCGCCACGCCGCTGCTGTTGATGAAGGACGGACCCACCGCCGCACGCAGCGCGGTCAGGTTGAGGTCGCCGGTGCTGGTCTGGACCAGCTTGTTGTTGTTGTACAGGTAGCCGACATCCCAGTCGAACAGGCGGTCGGAGAACTCGAAGCTGCCTTCCAGGCCGCCGCTGAAGCGGAAGGTGGTCAGCTCGGCGCGGGTGTTGCGCGGCACTTCCGAAGTACGACGCCACCAGTTGGCGATGTCAGCACCCAGCGGATTGAACACACTGCTGGCCGAAATCGGCGAACCGAAGGCCAGTGCGCCGTACGGGTAGCCGGCGATCTGGCGGTTCGAATCGCGGAAGCTGTACAGCATGTTGGTGCGCAGGCGCACGTTGTCGGTCAGGTCGTAGATGCCATCGACGAACACTGCACGGCGTTCCTGCGGGGTACGCAGGTCGGTCTGCAGGTTCGTGTTGGTCTTGTCCTTGGTGGAGAAGCTGTTGACGTTCTGCGCGACGTAGTCGGCCTTGTTGTTCGCGTTGCCACCCTCACGCAGGATCACGCGCACTTCGCGGTTCGGGTTGGATGCGCTGGCGGCCGGATAGGTGACGCCCGGCAGCCCATCGGCCGGACGGCTGACGAAACCGCCGAACTCACCGACGGTGGTCCAACCGAAGTCCGGGTGGTTGGAGCTGCGCGGGAACGCACCGTACGGACGATCGGCCGCCCGCACCTTGTCTTCCTTGGCGTACTCGGCACCGATGGTCAGCGAACCGCGCTCACCCTTCACGCCCATGGTGAAGTCCATGGTGCGGGTGGCACCGTCGCCTTCACTGTACTGGCCGTAGTAGACGCTGCCGGTGGCGCCTTCGAAGTTGGTACGGGTGATGATGTTGATGACGCCGGCGATGGCATCGGAACCGTAGATCGACGAAGCGCCGTCCTTCAGCACTTCGATGCGCTCGATGGCCGAGACCGGCACGGTCGAGATGTCCTGCAGGCCACCGGTGGTGATGCCCAGGCGCTTGCCGTTGAGCAGCACCAAGGTGCGGGTGGCGCCCAGGTCACGCAGGCTGATGTAGGTGCCGCCGACGGCTTCGCCCGAGGACAGCGGCTGGGCACGGCTGATCGGCGGCGTACCCACGGCGCTGATGTTCTGCAGGATGTCAGCGACCGACGAGAAGCCCTGCTTCTCGATGTCAGCGCGGTTGAGGGTCAGGACCGGCTGGGCGGTTTCGACGTCGACGGTACGGATGCGCGAACCGGTGACTTCGATGCGGTCCAGGTTGGTGGCGGTCTGGGCAGACGCCACCCCGGTACCGGCAACGGATGCGGCGCTGGCGGCCAGCGCAACGCACACTGCATCGCGCAGCTTGTTGCTGTTCAACTTCATGGGCTCTCTCTCCATGGATCTTGGGTTGTGTGCTGAGTCCAACCGACGTGCCCCAAAAGGGAGGCACAAAAAACGGCTGGTGACCCGATAGTAGCCACACTTCATCTGGAATTAAAGAGTCGTTAAGAAAATGCCCAAATCGCGTGAAACCAGCCTCACCACGACATACGTTGGCGCATTGAGGTCGCCTGCAAGGCGCATTCGGCACTTGCAGGGCGCCATTCTCCCATTCAGCTGGGAATGAGCGTCTCGATCAGATGCTCGACATAGGCCTCGAAATCCTCGCGGGCCTGCTTGGGTTGCTGCAGCTGCAGCGACAGCTGCAGGAAGCCGACGTAGGCGGCATAGGCCAGGCGCGCGCGATGCCGTGCATCGGTGGAGCTGAGCCCGGCCTGGCGGAACGAAGCAACCAGGTAGTCGAGCCGGCGCTGCGAAACGCGGTCGATCACCGGGCGCACCATCGGGTGGTCCAGCGCCTTCAGCAGTTCGCTGTAGATGATGTGCGGCTGCACTTCGTGCGCGACCATCTGGAACAGCTGGCGCAGGCGCACGCGCGGATCCGGCACGTCCTCCAGGCTGCCGAACACCTGTTCCTGTTCGAACAGTTCCCAGCGTTCCAGCGCCGCCTGCAGCAGTGCATCACGCGAGGGGAAGTGCCAGTAGAAACTGCCCTTGGTCACACCCAGGCGCCGCGCCAACGGTTCCACCGCGACGGCCCCCACACCTTGTTCAGCAATCAGATCGAGAGCGGCCTGGGCCCAGTCTTCGGCACTCAGGCGGCTGTTGCGGCCGGCGCGCGGTTCGCCGGCGGAAGCGTCAGGTTGATTCATGGGCTGATTTAACCATACGCCGGGGTTCGTTGCAGTACGCGGTTGCGGCCGAAACCGTCGCGACGCCCGCCTGGGCACCTGCCGCAGCGCACCATACCGTGCAGTATTGACTTCCCTCACAAGCGATCCATACTAGCAAGTATGGTTACGTCCCCTACTCCCGCTGCGTTCCATGATCTTCGCCTGGAGGCCGCCCATGGCGCACGCCTGGCCGCAACCGCCAGCGACCACGGCCGCCGTGGCCGCGTGTTGTTCGCGCATGGCTTCGGCCAGACCCGGCACGCATGGAACGCCACCGCGCGGGCCCTGTCTGCGGCGGGGCTGCAGACGCTGGCCTACGACGCCCGTGGCCACGGCGATTCGGACTGGAATTCTGCCGAACTGCCCTATCACGGCGAGCAGTTCGCTGATGACCTGATCGTGCTGGCCGGGGAACAGCCACGCCCGCCGGTGCTGGTCGCAGCCTCGATGGGCGGCCTGTTCGGCCTGCTGGCCGAATCGCGCTGGCCGGGCCTGTTCTCGGCGATGGTGCTGGTGGACATCACCCCGCGTTGGGATACCGCCGGTGTTGAACGCATCCTGGCCTTCATGACCGCCCATCCCGACGGCTTTGCCTCGCTCACCCAGGCCGCCGATGTGATCTCGGCCTACATGCCGCACCGTCCGCGCAAATCCGAGCAGTCGCTGCGCGCACTGCTGCGCGAGGACGGCCACGGCCGCTGGCGTTGGCACTGGGACCCGCGCCTGGTGGCTGAACTGGCGCGCGACAGCGAGCAGCACCAGGATGCGCTGGCCGAGGCCGCACGCCAGGTGAAGTGCCCGCTGCTGCTGGTCAGCGGCGGCCGAAGCGACCTGGTCACGCCACAGACCGTGGCCGAATTCCTGGCGTTGGCGCCGCACGCGCGTCATGTACAGCTGCCGCAGGCCACGCACATGGTCGCCGGCGATGACAACGACGCCTTTACCGCTACTGTGTTGGACTATCTGGACGTGTTGCCCGCAGCGGATGCTGCAGCTTCGTCCGCCACAAACGAGCACGTCACCGGAGCACGCTCATGAGCATCGTTCTTCCCTTCCTCGCCCTGCTGCTGGCAGGCGCGTTCGTCGCCTACCACCGCATGCGGCTGGTTACCTGGACGCTGATCAGCGTGGCCCTGCTGGTCGCCTGCTGGTTCATTCCCTACGTCAACCAGACCGCCACGATCGTGGCTGCCGCCGTATTGGCCGTCATCGCCGTGCCGCTGCTGCTGCCGTTCATCCGCAAGCCGCTGCTGACCGGCCCGATGATGAAGGTGTTCCGCAAGGTGCTGCCGCCGCTGTCGCAGACCGAGCGCATCGCGCTGGAAACCGGCTCGGTTGGCTTCGAGGGCGAACTGTTCACCGGTGATCCGGACTGGAACATCCTGCTCAATTACCCCAAGCCGCAGCTGACCGCCGAAGAACAGGCCTTCCTCGATGGCCCGGTCGAAGAGCTGTGCACGATGGTCAACGACTGGGAAATCACCCACGTCCACGCTGACCTGCCGCCGGAGCTGTGGGCCTTCATCAAGAAGAACAAGTTCTTCGGCATGATCATCCCGAAGGAATATGGCGGCCTGGGCTTCTCTGCGCTGGCCCACCACAAGGTGATCCAGAAGCTGGCCTCGGTGTCCTCGGTGGTCAGCTCGACCGTCGGTGTGCCCAACTCGCTGGGCCCGGGTGAACTGCTGGTGCATTACGGCACCCAGGAACAGAAGGACCAGTACCTGCCGCGCCTGGCCGATGGTCGCGAAGTGCCCTGCTTCGGCCTGACCGGTCCGTTCGCCGGCTCCGACGCCACCTCGATTCCGGACTACGGCATCGTCTGCAGGGGCGAGTGGAACGGCGAGCAGGTGCTCGGCGTCAAGCTGACCTTCGACAAGCGTTACATCACCCTGGCCCCGGTCGCTTCGCTGATCGGCCTGGCCTTCCGCATGTACGACCCGGATGGCCTGATCGGCGACACCCGCGACATCGGCATCACCCTGGGCCTGCTGCCGCGCGACACCGCCGGCGTTGAAATCGGCCGTCGCCACTTCCCGCTGAACTCGACGTTCCAGAACGGCCCGATCCGCGGCAAGGACGTGTTCATTCCGCTGACCCAGCTGATCGGTGGCGCGGCCATGGCTGGCAAGGGCTGGAACATGCTCAACGAGTGCCTGGCCGTGGGCCGCTCGATCACCCTGCCGTCCACCGCCAGCGGCGGTGCCAAGGCCGGTGCCGCCGTGACCGGCGCCTATGCACGCATCCGCAAGCAGTTCGGCCTGTCGGTCGGCCGCTTCGAAGGCGTGGAAGAAGCGCTGGCCCGCATCGGCGGCAAGGCGTACAAGATCAGCGCGCTGTCGCAGGCCACCGCTGCTGCAGTCGACCGTGGTGACGTGCCGTCGGTACCGTCGGCGATCGCCAAGTACCACTGCACCACCATGAGCCGCGAAGTGATCTCGGACATGATGGACGTGATCGGCGGCAAGGGCATCATCCTGGGGCCGCGCAACTTCGCCGGCCGCAGCTGGCAGGCCGCGCCGATCGCGATCACCGTGGAAGGCGCCAACATCATGACCCGCAGCCTGCTGATCTTCGGCCAGGGTGCGATCCTCTGCCACCCGTGGGTACTGAAGGAAATGAAGGCCGCGCAGGATCCGGATACCCGTGCCGGCCTGCAGGACTTCGACCGCAGCCTGTTCGGCCACATCCGCTTCGGCATCTCCAATGCCGTGCGCTCGTTCTGGTTTGGCCTGACCGGCGCGCGCTTCGGCGCCGCCCCGGGTGACGCCTACACCCGCCGCTACTTCCGCAAGCTGGACCGTTACTCGGCCAACCTGGCGCTGATGGCCGACATCTCGATGATGACCCTCGGCGGCAAGCTGAAGTTCAAGGAATCGCTGTCCGGCCGCCTGGGCGACGTGCTGAGCCACGTCTACATGACCAGCGCCATGCTCAAGCGCTACCACGATGAAGGCGCACCGCAGGCCGACCAGCCGCTGCTGGCCTGGGCCTTCCATGACAGCGTGCACAAGATCGAGGAATCGCTGTCGGCGGCCCTGCGCAACTTCCCGATCCGTCCGATCGGCTGGCTGATGTGGGCGCTGATCTTCCCGCTGGGCCGTCGTGCCGAGGCCCCGGGCGACCGCCTGAGCCGCCGCGTCGCCGCCCTGCTGATGGCGCCGAACGAAGCCCGCGACCGCCTGGCCAGTGGCGTGTTCCTGACCCCGTGCGAGAACAACCCGGGTGGCCGCATCAACAGCTACCTGAGCAAGGCGATCATGGCCGAGCCGGTGGAGCGCAAGTTCCTGAAGGCGCTGAAGAGCAAGGGCATCGAGGCGCTGGACTTCAAGAGCCAGCTGGACGAAGCCGTGGCCGAGGGCGTGATCACCCAGGACGAGCGCAGCCTGCTGGAAGAGCTGCGCACGCTGACCCTGGATACGATCACCGTGGACGACTTCGACACCCACGAACTGCGCGCGGCCAGCTACTACGACCGCCAGCACAAGGATCCGCATTCGCAGGCCGCCTGATCGCCCGCGATACGCGTTGCCTTCGACGGCGGGCCTCGGCCCGCCGTCGCTCTATCCGACGACCGGAACACCGACCATGTCCACGCCTCTGCTCTCGCTCTACCACCGGCTGCAACGCTGGCCTGCCGGCACCTGGCTGTTCTCGCGCGCGGTCTGCTTCAAGGCGCCCTACTTCGCCAGCATCGCGCCGCGCATCACCCGCCTGGAACACGGCCGCTGCGAAGGCACGCTGGCCGACCGCCGCAGGGTGCGCAACCACATCGGCACGGTGCACGCGATCGCGATGTGCAACCTGGCCGAACTGACCGCCGGGCTGATGGTCGACGCCTCGCTGCCGAAGGGCATGCGCTGGATTCCGAAGGGGATGCAGGTGCAGTACCTGGCCAAGGCACGGGGCATGCTGCAGGCGGTGGCATTGCCGGCCCAGCCGATCGTGGCCGCTGCCGAGGGCTATGCACTGCCGGTGACGGTGAGTGTGCGCGACCGCGCGGGGACGGAGGTGTTCAGCGCGGTCATCGACATGTGGATGTCGCCGGCGAAGTAGTGTTCCGGCGAACGGCGCAGCCCCTCGTGGGTGGACGGTTGATCGCGGAAAGCTTTGGTTTGGCTGGGGGCGGTGAGTTCGCGGGGGACGCCGTGAACCCGTCCTTGGGGGCTTGGCCGCGGCATCCATGCCGCGGACACCCCCGCGAACTCACCGCCCCCAGCCTCTGACAGATTTCTGCGGCGTCCACCAACGCAAGAGAAAAATAAGAACAAAAGCAAAAGCGGCCCACTGGCCGCTTTTTTCATGCGCGCAGAACCCACGAGCGCAGCGACCCGCTGTTGCTCTTGATCTTCTTTTTCTTCTCCGTGGGCTGGCCGCACACGGAACCTGTCCGGGGTCGGGCGGATGGGCTGGGCAGGGGTGTCCGCGGCATGGATGCCGCGGCCAAGCCCCCAGGGACGGGTTTACGGCGTCCCCTGCCCAGCCCATCCGCCCGGCCAGATCCACGACCCGCATTCCGCGACCAACCCACGAGGGGCTGCGCCGTTGGCTGGAAACTACGCCAGCGCGCGAAACACCAGCGCCAGGATCGCCGGCACCGCCTGGATCATGAAAATGCGGCGGCTCACGCTGTAGGCGCCATAGCACCCTGCCACCACCACGCAGGCCAGCGAGAACGTCACCAGCACCGGCTGCCCGATCACCAGCCCCACCCCGATGCCCGCCGCCAGGAAGCCGTTGTAGAGGCCCTGGTTGGCCGCCAGCACCCGCGTGGTCTCCGCCTTCTCCGGCGTGTTGCGGAAGGTCTTCAGGCCCAGCGGGCGGGTCCACAGGAACATCTCCAGCACCAGGAAATAAACGTGCAGCAAGGCGACGAGCAACGTCAGGGTGAGTGCGATCCAGTACATGGGCAGTTCCTTGGACAGGGATGGGGATCGGGCCCCGGAAAATCAGCGGTCGCGCGGCAGTTTCTTTTCTTCGCGCAGTACACCGAACGCGGCTGCGGTCATGCACGCGGCCACCAGCATGCCGCCGATGAACACCACGTGCGAGCCGAACAATGACAGGCCCTTGTGCACCCAGGCAAAGCTCAGGTCCGCACCGCGGTAGACCACGGTGTCGATCGCTGCGCCGGCCTTGTAGCGCCACTGCCGGTCCACGCGCGTGTAGATGGTCTCGCGCGCCGGCTTGGCCAGTGCAAATTCGCTGGCGCGGGTCATCACCTGCACCACCGCGACCATCAACGGCATCGGCGAGGCTGCCAGCACCGAGAAGCCGATCAGGATCGCGAAACCGGGAATCAGCAGCGCCGGCGCGATGCCGTGGCGCGACAGCAGCCAGCGGGTCAGGCCCACCTGCATCAGCAGCGCCAGCGCGTTCACCGCCAGGTCGATGCGCGAGAAGAACGCGGTACTGGCCGCCGGATCGGTGAACGCCGCGCGCACGATTGCAGCCTGCTGGTTGTAGAGCAGCGTCCCCACGCCCACGCCGAACACCACCATGATCGCCAGCCAGCGCAGCAACGGCTCGCGCACGATCAGTTTCAGGCCATCCAGCACGCTGCCGCCCATCGGCGTTTCGCCCGATACCAACTGCTGCTCCTGCTCGCGCAGCACCGCCCAGTGCCGCAGGCGCCAGATGCAGAACAAGCAGATCGCCAGGAAACCGGCCGACACCAGCATCAGGTTGGCGATGCCCACGCGCTGCACCAGCGCACTGGTGATGACCGGACCAAGGAAGGCTCCGACGGTGCCCGCCGCGCCGATGTAGCCATAGAAGGCCCGGGCCTGCACATTGGAGAAGACATCGGCCATGAAACTCCAGAACACCGCCACCGCGAACAGGTTGAAGACGGTGATCCAGAAGAAGAAGGCCATGCCGCGGCCAGGCACGCCGCTGTCGAACATCATGTAGAAGCCAAGCAGGGTCACGATGAAGAACCCATACACCGCCGGCAGGAACACCCGTCGCGGGAAGCGGCTGACCAGCCAGCCGTACACCGGCTGCAGCACCAGCATGATCACGAACACGCAGGAGAACAGGAACTGCAGGACGAAGTCCTTCAGCGCGACGCCGTGACTGGCGAACCAGGCAATCAGCACGGGCGGGAACACCGTTTCCAGGTCCGCCGAGGCGGCCATGGCTTCACGCACCGGACGCAACACGTAGTAGCCGCTGAGGAGGCAGAAGAAGTACAGGAACGACCACCACAGCGCCGGGGACTCGCGCAGTGCCGCCATCAGCCCCTGCAGCGGGCCTTTCCCTCGTACCGCGCTCACGCGGCGTCCCTCGCCAGATGACGGCGGTTGGACAGCGGCATGGCAGGCTCCGGGGCAGTGAAGCGCGTACGTTATCCAATGCACTGCAACATCGCCAGCAGGTGGCCGTCTGAAGGCCGCAACGCGGTGTCATGACCGGGTCCGGATGACACGTTCCGATACACGCTTTCGAGGCGTCAAAATCCCAACTTTTTCAACGAGATGCGCATTCATCTTCGCTTTGTTTGTGCACAGAGGAAAAGCGGCGCTAGAATCGCCGTCAGCAGTCGCGCACGGGTCCCACCGATGAAAAAGAACAGCCTGCGTCGTCCGATCCGTTCGGCGGCCACCGGTTTGCTGGGCATGTTGATGCCCGTTGCCTTGTCCACCACCGCGCAGACCCCGCCGCCGTTGCCGCCGATGCCGGCCAACATCGAGTCCGCTGCGGCCACCGCCGTTGCCCACACCCAGCCGGCGGCCTACCGTACCGGGCTGGTGCCGCAGGTGCAGGCGCCCGCCGCAGGCTTCAACGTCGCCAATATCGAATCGATGGCGCAGCAGCTCACCTATGGCGAGCGCGTGCCGGGCATGGCCGTGGCCATCGTGCAGGGCGGCCGCATCCTCAGCGCGCGCGGCTATGGCGTCACTGACGTCAACAATCCGCTGCCGGTCGACGCCCACACCGTGTTCCGCCTGGCTTCGCTGTCCAAGGCCTTCGCCGGCACCATGGCCGGACTGCTGGTCAACGACGGCACGCTGCGCTGGGACAGCAAGGTCACCGACTACGTGCCGGGCTTCCGCCTCAACTCGCCCGAAGCCACCGACCGCCTGACCGTGGCCGATGTGCTCAGCCACCGCGTCGGCCTGCCCTACAACGCCTACGACCGCGACATCGAAGGCAACGCCGAGTACTACGCGCTGACCCAGAAGCTGGCCAACACCAGCCTGAAGTGCCTGCCGGGCGACTGCTACGCCTACCAGAACGTGGCCTTCAGCCTGATCGGCGACGTCGTCTATGCCGCCTCCGGCAGCTTCTACGAGCAGTCGGTCGAGCGCCGCATCTTCAAGCCGCTGGGCATGAACGATGCCAGCCTCGGCCTGGCCGGCATCCAGGCCAGCTCGCGCTGGGCGCGTCCGCACGTGCGCAGCCGCAACGGCTGGGTGTCGCTGACACCGAAGCCGACCTACTACCGCGTGGCTCCGGCCGCTGGCGTCAACGCCAGCGCCAGCGACATGGCGCAGTGGCTGCTGGCGCACACCGGCCATCGCCCCGACGTGCTGCCGGCACCGCTGCTGGCCACCCTGCATTCAAGCCTGATCAACACCCCCGGCGAGATGCGTTCGGGCTGGCGCCGCGAGCGCCTGCACTCGGCCGGCTACGCACTGGGCTGGCGCACCTTCGACTACGCCGGCCACGACGTGGTGTTCCATGCCGGTGCCGTACAGGGCTACCGCGGCCTGGTCGCGCTGGTGCCGGAACGCGATCTCGGCATCGCCATCATGTGGAATGGCGAGAGCGGCCTGCCCAGCGGCCTGCTGCCGACCGTGCTCGATTCCGCGCTCGGTCTGCCGGCACAGCGCTGGCTGGATGTGGACACCGACTTCGGCAGCGACAACCTGATGGCCGAAGGCGCGAGCCCGGCGCAGCAGGACAAGCGCAAGGGCAAGGGCGCCTCGAGCAACCGCGCGGTGGCGTCGCCGCGCTGATCAGGCGAGCGCGACCGTGAGCATGAAGGGCGGCCTGGGGACCGCCCTTTTTGTTGGCTGTTGTGGAATCGAGCCACGCTCGACTCTACAAACGGAGGGCTAATGCGCGAAGTAGTGCATGCCGCCGTCCACCGGAATCACCGCACCGGTGATGTAACCGGCCAGCGGCGAGGCGAGGAATGCCACCAGCGGCGCCACTTCTTCCGGCTCACCGAAGCGTCCGATCGGGATGTTACTGGCGATGAACGCGCGTCGGCTTTCCTCGGCGGGATGCAGGCGGTCCAGGATCTGCGGGCTGTTGATCCGACCCGGCGCAATGGCATTCACCGTGATGCCCTGCCCGGCCACCTCCGACGACAGCCCCTTGCTCCACAGATGCAGCGCTGCCTTCGCCGCGGTGGCGGCATTCACCGAACGGGGCTCCATCGAACCGCTGAAGTTGATCACCCGCCCCCATCCCTGCGCCTGCATCGCCGGCAGCAGTGCCTGGGTCAGCCGTCGTGCGGCAGAGAAGTTCAGCGCCAATGCCTCCTCCCAGATCGTGTCGGCTGCATCGACGGTCGTTGGCCGCGAACCGCCAGCCGCGTTGACCAGGATGTCCACCCGCTGCAACGCCGCCAGCGACGCGTCAGCAATGCGTCGCACGTCCCCGGCGTCGGTGACATCGCCCAGCAGGATGATCGGCGCGGGTGCGCCCGCCGCTTCGATCCCTGCCGCCAGCGCCTGCAGCGGTGCCTGCCGCCGTGACGAGATGGCAACACGTACGCCCTGCGCGGCCAGTTGCCTGGCGACAGCGGCACCGATGCCACTGCCCGCCCCGGTGACCAGCGCTGTGCGTCCCTCAAGATTCAAATCCATCGTGTTCTCCTTTCAGCACGGCCGGTGGATCCGGCCCCTGCAGTGCATGCTGTTTGATCACCCGTGATTGATAAACTCCGCAAAAGTTTCAGCATTCAACACCCGGAGTGTCAGATGAACCTGCTGGAAAGCATGCAGGTCTACGTGCTGATCGTGGACAAGGGCAGCCTCAGCGCTGCAGCGTCAGCACTGGCCATCTCCCCGACGATGGCCGGCAAGCACCTGCGTGCGTTGGAGGCGCGGCTGGGCATGCAGTTGCTCAGTCGTACCACCCGGCGCCAGCACATGACGCCGTTCGGGGAGGACTACTACGCCCGCTGCCGGGAGATCCTGCGGCTGGTGGAGGAAACCGATGCTCAGGCCCAGTACCAGCACCTGGCACCTGCAGGCACGCTGCGCATCAGCGCGCCGGTGATCTTCGGCACGCATGCGCTGGTACCGGCGTTGGCCGATTACATGGCGCGCTACCCCGACGTGCGTGTCGACGCGGTGCTGACCGACCGCGTGGTCGACCTCGCAGAGGAAGGTTTCGAAGCAGCCCTGCGCATCGGCACGCTGGCCGACAGCAGCGTGCTGGTGGCGCGTGCATTGGCACCATATCGCTTGATGATGTGCGCCTCGCCCGGATACCTCGCCCGGCACGGTACGCCCCCAGACCTGCTGGCGCTTGCCCGGCACCAATGCCTGTCCTTCGAACCCAGCGCGCTGGCGCAGTGGCTGCAGGCCGATGCTGGCGGGCTCGGCCATGTGCCCACAGGTCGGCTGCAGATCAACAACGGCGAAGCGCTGCGTACAGCGGCGCTGCATGGGCTGGGCATCGTGCTGCAATCGGCACTGCTTCTGGCCGCGGATGTCGAGGCTGGGCGGTTGGTGCAGCTGTTTCCCGAACACGGCCACGCGGGGCGGCCGATGCACGTGGTCTACGCCCACGACCGCTACCCCTCGACCCGCCTGCGCAGCTTCATCGATTTCCTGGTGGAGCGCTTTCCACCGGCGCCGCACCGCTAGCATCGACCGTCAGCAAGGCGGTCGAGCATGGCTCGACGCTACCAATGGCTCCATAAAAAAAAACCCCTCCCCGCTGGGCAGCCAGGGAAGGGGTTTCAGGATGCGGCTATCGGGAAGTACTTAGATCAGCGGCGCCGGGGTTGCCGGCAGAGCGACCGGAGCGGCCTTCTTCTTGCGGGCGGCCGGCTTGCGCTTGGCAACCTTCTTCGCTGCCTTCTTCGGGGCAGCCTTCTTGGTGGCCTTCTTCGCGGTCTTCTTCACTGCCTTCTTGGCGGTCTTCTTGACGGCCTTCTTGGCAGTCGCCTTCTTCGCGACCTTCTTGGCCGGCTTGCGGGCCGTTGCCTTCTTGGCAGTCTTCTTGGTGGCCTTCTTGGCTACCTTCTTGACGGCCTTCTTCGCGGTCTTCTTGACAGGAGACTTCTTGGCTACCTTCTTCGCCGCCTTCTTCACTGCCTTCTTCGCAGTGGCCTTCTTGGCGACCTTCTTCGCAGCCTTCTTCACTGCCTTCTTGGCGGTCGCCTTCTTCGCGACCTTCTTCACTGCCTTCTTGGCAGCGGCCTTCTTCGCGACCTTCTTCACCGCCTTCTTGGCGGCGGGCTTTTTCTTCGCAGCTTTCTTGGTTGCCATGGGATGGCTCCTCGTCAGTGATAGGGAGTTGAAACGCCCAGGTGGATCAAACCCGCGGATGCTGCGTGCGGGGACCGCCGGCGCGTCAAGCGCGCCGTTACGGATGCGGCAATGCCCGCCTCGATCGGCGGAGCGGGCATCGGAACGGGAGGTGCCTTGCATTTCTCCGGGGGAAGCGGGGCCATGTCCACCGTCATCTGGGTCGCGGTGGTCTTGAAGGGGCTGCTTCGCATCGGACGATTGATTCTGCGCACTCGGTTTGGCAGGCAAGGTCTGCTGAGGCGAAACCTAATCACGGTTTTTTTTACTGTCAACAACCCCCGCGAAAAATTTTCACATCCGCGCCATCCGCGGTGTTGCCTGCACGGTCGCGACGCTCCGCCCTCGACGACCAACAAAGCACCACGCACGCGCGTTGCCTGCAGCAACAACAACGCAAGCGTTGAACAAAAACCACTTGAAATAGGCACTCTGCGCAGATGCATGCATGTTGGCGGCCGCTGCATGCACGCAACGCCGGCACCGGCCGGCGCCGGCACCAGCGCCAGCACAACGGCACCGCAACGGGGGGCGAAAAGTTTTCACATCCGGACGCGTCGGCGCGGGGCGGAAACGCGGATTTGCGCAAAACTGCGCACACCCCTCGGTACCGTTCGCGGGTCTGCTGATGCCGCGTCGAGGGCGCGCAGCAAACCCTGCGTCATGAGCCAACGTACTCGCCAAAACAAAAACGGCCACCCGAAGGTGGCCGTTGCAGAACCCGGAAACGACGACTCAGTGGTCGTCGTTCTCCAGGGCTTCGGCGTACGCGTCCGGGTCCAGCAGCTCGTTGACCTCTTCAGCGTTGGTCAGTTCGACCACGAACATCCAACCTTCGCCGTAGGCATCTTCGTTGATGGTTTCCGGCTTGTCGGACAGGGCCGAGTTGACCTCGACAACCTTGCCGCTGATCGGGCTGTAGACGTCCGAGGCGGCCTTCACCGACTCGACGACGGCGATCTGTTCGCCGGCCTTGGCGTCGGCGCCGACTTCCGGCAGTTCGACGTAGACCAGGTCACCCAGCAGGCCCTGGGCATGGTCGGAAATACCGACGGTGACGCGGCCATTGCCTTCGACACGGGCCCACTCATGGGACTTGAGGAACTTGAGGTCGCCGGGGATCTCGCTCATGGGACTGCTCCAGAGATATGCAGGGGTGGAAAAAACGGGGCTAGTGTAACCAACCGGCCGCCACTGCTGTCAGTGACGACCGGCATGTCCGGATCAGGCGTCGGCGAGCACGCCGGGCTGGGCCTGGCCTTCGCGCACGAACGGGAACTTGACCACGCGCACCGGCACCTGCCGGCCGCGGATGTCGACGGTGACCTCGCCGAGTTCACCGGCGGGCACGCGGGCAAAAGCGATGCCCTTGGCCAGGGTCGGCGAGAAGGTGCCGGACAGGATCTCGCCCTGGCCGCTGGCCGTGGTCACTGCCTGGCCGTGGCGCAGCACGCCCTTCTCGTCCATCACCAGGCCGATCATCTGGCGCGCGGTGCCTGCGTTCTTCTGCGCTTCCAGCACGTCGCGGCCGATGAAGTCGCGGCCTTCGTCCAGCGACACGGTCCAGGCCAGCGCCGCTTCGTACGGGCTGATCTCTTCGTCCATGTCCTGGCCATACAGGTTCATGCCGGCTTCCAGGCGCAACGTGTCGCGTGCGCCGAGACCGGCCGGCTTCACGCCCGCCGCCAGCAGGCGGTTCCAGAACGCGACCACCGCGTCCTGCGGCAGCAGGATTTCGAAGCCGTCTTCGCCGGTGTAACCGGTACGGGCGACGAACAGCTCGACGCCGTCGTCGGACTGCACCTGCAGGGCGGCGAAGCGGCCCAGCTTGGTCAGCGCCTCGCGCTCGGATTCGCGGGCCAGGCCGATCACGATCGCGCGCGCCTGCGGGCCCTGCACGGCCAGGATGGCCAGGTCCGGGCGCTGCTCGACGCTGACGCCGAACGGCGCGGCCTGCTCGCGCAGCCAGGCCAGGTCCTTTTCGCGGGTGGAGGCGTTGACCACCATGCGGAAGAAATCGTCGCCCAGGTAGTAGACGATCAGGTCGTCGATGACGCCGCCGCGCGGATTCAGCATGCACGAGTACAGCGCCTTGCCCGGCACCTTCAGCTTGTCGACCGAGTTGGCCAGCAGGCGGCGCAGGAACGGCTTGACCTGGTCACCGCGCAGGTCAACCACGGTCATGTGGCTGACGTCGAACACCCCGGACTCGCGACGCACCAGGTGGTGCTCGTCCAGCTGCGAGCCGTAGTGGATGGGCATGTCCCAACCCCCGAAATCGACCATCTTGGCGCCAAGGGCGCGGTGGGTATCGTTGAGCAGCGTCTTCTGGGTCATGACCGGGTCCGGCAGCAGAGGAAACAAGAATCCCCATTATCCCAGATCGGTCGCCCGCAGGTCGCGCCGCAGCGCAGCGGGGGTGTTTGGCCGGCCTGCGGCCGGCGGGCGCCTTTTACAAGCCAGGCAACGGCAACAGCCAAAGCGTATCGGCTCTGCGAAGTCGACGGCTTGGCCGGAGCGGTATGGGCGATCGGGACACGCCGTGAACCCATCCCTGGGGGCGCTTTGCTTGCGAAGCACTGCTTCGCAAGCGCCCGAACGCGCAGCCGCCAGCGGCTGGGCCGGACCGCAGAGCGGGGTTTACGGCGTGTACCGCGAACCCAACCCGCCCGACCCAACACATGCCAGTCGACTATCAGTCGACTCTACCCGCAGCAGACTCGACCACCAGCGTGCTGCCCTGCACCGCTACCACCCGCACCATGGCACCGGCCTGCAACTCCGGGCCGCTGACCTGCCAGTACGCGTCGTCGATGCTGACCCGGCCCTGCCCACCAACGATACCCTGCTGCAACGGCACCACCCGTCCGACCAGTTGTTCGGCGCGGCGGTTGAGCAACGGTGCATCGCTGGGTCGCGCCCTTGCCTTGCCCCAGCGCCGGTAGCACTGGATCGAGACAACGCTCAGCACGACGAAGGCAACGACCTGCCACAGCAATGGAATGCCGCTGAACACCGCAACCAGTACGAACACCGCCGCCGCGCCAATGCCGATCCACAGCATGAACGCCCCGGGCGCCAACGCCTCGGCGGCAAACAGCAGCAGCGCCAGCGCGCCCCAACCGACGACTTCCCAGCGCATGTCAGCCTCCGAGCGGCGGCGGCCGCTTGCCGGCGGCCTTGTTGTCCTGGCTGGCCAGCGCCTGCTTCGCCAGTTCGGCCACGCCCGCGATCGAACCGATCACGCCACTGGCCTCCATCGGCATCAGCACCAGCTTCTGGTTCGGCGAACTGGCCAGCTCCTTGAACGCTTCCACGTACTTCTGCGCAACAAAGTAGTTGATCGCCTGCACGTCGCCCTCGGCAATCGCCGCCGACACCACCTTGGTCGCCATCGCTTCGGCCTCGGCCAGGCGCTCGCGCGCCTCGGCATCGCGGAACGCGGCTTCGCGACGGCCTTCGGCCTCCAGCACGGTGGCCTGCTTTTCGCCATCGGCGCGCAGGATCTCCGACTGGCGGGAACCCTCTGCCTCTAGAATCTGCGCGCGCTTCTCGCGCTCGGCCTTCATCTGCCGCGCCATCGCATCCAGCAGGTCGCGCGGCGGCTGGATGTCGCGGATCTCGATGCGGTTGACCTTCACACCCCACGGGTTGGTGGCATGGTCGACCACGCTCAGCAGCTGGGCATTGATCACCTCGCGCTGGCTGAGCGATTCATCCAGGTCCATCGAACCGATCACGGTACGGATGTTGGTCTGCACCAGGGCGATCATCGCCACTTCCAGGTTGGCCACCTCATAGGCAGCCTTGGCCGCATCCAGGACCTGGAAGAACACCACGCCGTCCACGCGCACGGCGGCGTTGTCCTTGGTGATTACTTCCTGGCTGGGTACATCCAGCACCTGCTCCATCATGTTCACCTTGCGCCCGACCCCGTACACGATCGGAATCAGGAAGTGCAGGCCGGGGGTCATGGTGTGCGTGTAGCGCCCGAAGCGCTCGACGGTCCACTCGTAGCCCTGGGGCACCATCCGTACCGCCTTGAACAGGATCACCACGGCCACGAAGGCCAGCACCACGGTAAAGAACATGGTCGGGAACATCTTGCTTTCCTTATCTATGACGTCCAGGCCCCAGCATAGCGCGTGAAGGCCGCATTCACAGCGGAGCTACCAGGGCATGCGCCCGCGCAGGATGTCGGCGAACATCACCCAGTCGCCCATGAACGAGTACAGCGGGTGCTGGAAGGTGGCCGGGCGGTTCTTCTCGAAAAAGAAATGGCCAACCCAGGCGAAGCTGTAACCGCAGAACAGGGCAGCCAGCAGCAGCACCGGCTGCCCACGCAGGATCGCTTCCGCGACCAGCAGCAGTACGCCGCAGCTGCCGATGAAGTGCAGCCGGCGCGATACCGGGTGGCGATGCTCGCTGAGGTAGAACGGATAGAACTCGCGGAAGCTGGCGAAGCGGGACATGCGCGTGCTCCGGGAACCAGGGTCGTCGCCATCATGCACCATCGCTGACCTTGTGGCGCCGAGCCATGCCCGGCTTGCGCGCGCCAGCGCGGTCGGAAGGAGGCGCAGCCACGCATGGCCCGGCGCTACCCTGATGAGGTGCGCGGCCCGAACATGATCACCGCCATGCCGGCCAGGCACAGCGCAGCGCCCAGCAGGTCCCAGCGGCTGGGGCGGATGCCGTCGACCAACCACAACCAGAACAGCGCGGTGCCGATGTACACGCCACCGTAGGCCGCATAGACCCGCCCACTGGCGGTCGGGTGCAGGGTCAACAGCCACGCGAACAGGGCGAGGCTGGCCGCGGCCGGCAGCAGCAACCAGACGCTGCCTCCCTTGCGCAGCCACAACCATGGCAGGTAACAGCCGACGATCTCGGCCAGCGCGGTCAGCAGGAACAGGCCAAGCGTCTTCACGCTTTTTCTGCTGCCTTGGCGTGCTGCCACAGCGCTTCCTGCGCATCCAGGTCCATCGCAGCCAGCGCCCCACCCTGCGCGTCGGCCTGCGCTTCCATCGCGCGGAAGCGGCGTTCGAACTTGTGGTTGGCCCCGCGCAGCGCCGCACCCAGGTCGATGTCGGCATGGCGCGCCAGGTTGGCGCAGACGAACAGCAGGTCGCCCAGTTCTTCCTGCAGCCGCGCCTTGTTGCCGGCGATATCGCCGCGTTCGAACTCCTCGCGCAGTTCCTGCAGTTCCTCGGCCGCCTTGTCCAGCACCGGCAACGGGCCGGGCCAGTCGAAGCCGACCTTGGCCGCACGCGACTGCAGCTTCACCGCCCGCTGCCATTCCGGCAGCCCGCGCGAAATGCCGGCCAGCGCGGAGGTGTCCTGCTCGCCCTTTGCGGCACGCTCGGCACGCTTGATCGCCTCCCAGTTGCGCGTCACGCCGTCGGCATCGTCGACGCTCACGTCGGCGAACACGTGCGGGTGACGGCGCTGCATCTTGTCGCTGATCGCGCGTGCGACCTCGGCGAAGGCAAAGGCCCCCTGCTCTTCGGCCATGCGCGCATGGAACACCACCTGCAGCAGCAGGTCGCCCAGCTCGTCACAGAGATCGTCGAGATCGCCACGGTCGATCGCATCGGCCACCTCGTAGGCTTCCTCGATGGTGTACGGCGCGATGGTTGCGAAGTTCTGCTCCAGATCCCACGGGCAGCCGCCCTGCGGGTCACGCAGGCGCGCCATGATCGCCAGCAGGCGCTCCAGCTCGTGGGCGGCGGCGCTGCCGGTGGTGGGGGTGTCGTGCGCGCTCATGCGGCCTCCAGGGTCAGTCGGACAACCAGTCGCGCCACGGCAGGCTGGTATCACCAAGGGCAATGAAATCGCCGTTCAACAGGGTTTCGCGGCGGTTGTAGCGGAACGGCTTGCCGGTCGCAGCCGACAGTACCGCACCGCCGGCGGCGTGCAGTACGCACTGGCCGGCGGCGGTATCCCATTCGGAGGTCGGGCCCAGCCGCGGATAGACATCCAGGCCACCTTCGGCGATCCGGCAGAATTTCAGCGACGAGCCCTGCGCGATGGTCTCGATGCGGCCCATGCGCGCCAGCAGCGCCTCGGTTTCCGGTGAGCGGTGCGAGCGGCTGGCGGCGACGCGCAGCGGGGCGGTGGCCGGCGTGCGGGTGCGCAGCACGGTGTCGTGCAGGCCCTGCCGGCGATAGGCCAGCTCGCCACGCATGGCATGCCAGACGATGCCGGTGACCGGGGCCAACACCACGCCGAAGGCAGGTGCGCCCTGGTAGATCAGCGCGATGTTGACGCTGAACTCGCCATTGCGCTTGACGAACTCGCGGGTGCCGTCGAGCGGATCCACCAGCCAGTACGCGCCCCAGTGGCGGCGGTGCTCCCACGGCACCTGCGCCGATTCCTCCGACAGGATCGGCAGGTCCGGGGTCAGCTGGCGCAGGCCCAGTTCGATGACCTGGTTGGCGGCCAGGTCGGCGGCGGTGACCGGGCTGTCGTCGTCCTTGATCTGCACCTCGAAGCCATCGGCGTACACCTGCATGATGGCCTGTCCGGCTTCCTGGGCGATGGCGATGGCGGTCTCGCGCAGGTCCGTGGTCAGTTTGATCATCGCGTTCCCTGCAGCCACTGGCGAGCGATGAACAGCGCCGCCAGCGAGCGTCCCTCGGAGAAGTCCTCGCGCAGCATCAGCTGGTCCAGTTCGGCCAGCTTCCACGGCACCACCTCCAGTTCTTCCGGCTCGTCGCCGGCCAGCTTTTCCGGATACAGGTCGCGTGCCACCACCAGCCACGACTGGTGGCTCATGTAGGTGGGGGCCAGGGTCATCGCGCGCAGCACGTCGACCCGGCGTGCACCGTATCCGGCCTCTTCCTTCAGCTCGCGGTCGGCGGCCTGCCCGGGGGTTTCGCCGGCGTCGATCCGGCCCTTGACCAGGCCCAGTTCATAGCGATGCATGCCGGCGGCGTATTCACGCACCAGCAGCACCGTCTCGTCGTCGAGCATCGGCACCACCACCACCGCACCATGGCCACGGCTGACCAGGCGTTCGAAGCGGCGGCGTTCACCGTTGGAGAACTCCAGGTCCAGGTGCTGGCGCTGGAAGGGGCCGTTCTCCTCATCGGTGATCCGATGGATGATCGGCAAGCGCCGGCCGGCACGGTCATCGTTCATGCGGAATCTCCACGGCGGCCGGCGCCAGCGCCGGGGCCGATAGAATGTGCAGGCAGCAACATGTTCATGAGCCCGAAATGCTAGCAGACCCAACCCCCTCCCCGCTGGCCCAGCACTGGCGGCAACGCGACCTGCAGGTGCTGTGGCATCCGTGCACGCAGATGCGTGAGCACCCGCATACCCTGCCGCTGGTGCCGATCGCCCGTGGTGAAGGCGCATGGCTGATCGATCACGACGGCAACCGCTATCTGGACGCCGTCAGCAGCTGGTGGACCAATCTGTTCGGCCATGCCGAGCCGCGCATCGGCGGCGCCATCGCGGCGCAGGCCGGGCAGCTGGAACAGGTGATGCTGGCTGGCTTCGGCCATGAGCCGGCGATCACCCTGGCCGAGCGCCTGCTGGCGCTGGCGCCACGCCAGCCCGGCCGCGAGCCGCTGGCCAAGGTGTTCTATGCCGACAACGGCTCGGCCGGCGTTGAAGTCGCGCTGAAGATGGCCTTCCAGTATTTCCAGAACCGCGGCGAGCCACGGCGCACGCGCTTCATCGCGCTGGAGAACGGTTACCACGGCGAGACCCTTGGAGCGCTGGCGATGGCGGACATTCCGCTGTACCGCCGCGTCTACGCGCCGCTGCTGGCCGAAGGCCTGTTCGCGCCCTCGCCCGATGCCTACCTGGCCGAGCCGGGCCAGAGTGCGGCTGATCGCGCACGCCAGGCCGCTGATGGCCTGGCCACCCTGTTTGACCAGCATCCCGGCGAGATCTGCGCAGTGATCCTGGAACCGCGCCTGCAGTGCGCCGGCGGCATGCGCATGCATGACCCGGTGTACCTGCAGCGGGTGCGCGAACTGTGTGATGCGCACGGCGCATTCATGATCGCCGACGAGATCGCCACCGGCTTCGGCCGCACCGGCACCCTGTTCGCCTGCGAGCAGGCCGGCGTGATGCCGGACCTGATGTGCCTGTCCAAGGGCCTGACCGGCGGCTTCCTGCCGCTTGCCGCGGTGCTGGCCACGCAGGCGCTGTACGACGCCTTCCTTGATGACTCGCGCGAGCGCGCCTTCCTGCATTCGCACAGTTACACCGGCAACCCGCTGGCCTGTGCGGCTGCGCTGGCGACGCTGGACATCTTCCGCGACGACGATGTGATCGCCCGCAACCGTGGCATCGCCTCGGTGATGGGCGCGCTGGCTGCGCCATTGAGCGACCATCCGCACGTGGCCGACGTCCGCCAGGCCGGCATGGTGGTGGCCTTCGAGCTGTCGCGGGATGGCAACAAGCGCACGCCGTTCGATCCGGCGCTGCGACTGGGCCTGCACGCCTACAAGGCTGCGCTGAAACGTGGCGTGGTGCTGCGTCCGCTGGGCGACGTGCTGTACTGGATGCCACCCTACTGCGTGGATGACGAACAACTGGAGCTGCTGGCACATACCACGCTGGCGGCGATTGACGAGGCGATTGCATGCGCGTGACCCGCTGCCCCATCGACCTGGCGCTGCACAGCGGCCAGACCGTGACCCTGCCGGAAGAGACGGCCAACCATCTGGTGCGGGTGATGCGCCTGCGCGAGGGTGATACCTGCGTGCTGTTCAACGGCGATGGCCAAGACTACAGCGCCACGCTGACCGCCGCCGGCAAGCGCGAGGTGCAGGTGCGCATCGATGCGGTGCAGGCGGTGGACAACGAATCGCCGCTGGCGATCACTCTGCTGCAGGGCATTGCCCGAGGCGAGAAGATGGACCTGATCCTGCAGAAGGCCACCGAGCTGGGCGTGAGCGCCATCGTTCCGGTGAATGCCGAGCGCACCGAAGTGAAGCTGGATGCCGCGCGCGCGGAGAAGCGCGTAGCGCACTGGAACAACGTGGTGACCTCGGCCTGCGGCCAGTCCGGGCGCGCGCGCATTCCGCAGGTTGGCTCGCCGGTGTCACTGGCGCAGGCGGCGACGACGCTGCCGGCCGATACGCTGCGGCTGACGCTGGACCCGCACGGTGCCCATCGCCTGTCGACGCTCGACGCGGCGCCGACGGGCGGCATCGTGATCGCGATCGGCCCGGAAGGCGGCTGGTCGCCGCGCGACCGGGATCAGCTGGCAGCGGCAGGATTCCAGGGCCTGCAGCTGGGGCCGCGCATCCTGCGCACGGAGACCGCCGGGCTGGCCGCGATCGCGGCATTGCAGGCGCGGTTGGGCGACCTGGGATAAGGTTGATTGGTGGTAGTGCCGGCCGCTGGCCGGCATCCAAGGGATCACGAGGTTGCCGGCCAGCGGCCGGCACTACCGGGAACCCGACCGGCGGATTGCCGATCAGGTCGCCAGCGAATCCAGCGCGGCTTCCAGCGCATCCAGGTTCGGCAGCAGCGCGCTCTGCTCACCCAGCAGCACGCGCATGTGCACGATCTGCGGCAGGGTTTCCTCGGAAGCATCGGCCAGCAGGCCATCGCGCGGCACCGAGATCAACTGCGGGAAATTCTGCGTCAGCAGCGCGTAGTAGGGGCGCTGCGCGTTGCCGCTGAGGGCCTTCAGCACGACGACCTTGTTGTGGCCGCCCACGGCTTCCTCGCCCAGGCCGGAAAGGCGCGCGAACGACACCAGCGGCACCTGCCAGCCGTGCCAGCCGATTTCGCCGACCAGCCAGCGCGGGGCGTCGGAAACCGGCTGCACCGGCACCCGCGACATCATTTCGGCCACGGTGGCATTGGGCAGCAGCACGCGCTCGTTGCCGGCCTGGATCAGGACGCCGCGGATTTCGTCATTGCTGGCATAGCTCATGGTGCCTCTCCGTTATCGTCTTCCACGCCCCAGCGCGAGGCGATGGCCTGCGCCAGTTCCTGTGGCTCACCCGCCACCATGCCAGCGGCGACCACCGCCGTGGCTGCGGCAGGGTCATAGCAGCCCTCGCCGACCTGCCCGGCCACCCAGGCACCGGCGGCGGCCAGATCCAGCGCCGGACCCACATGCGCAAGGTCGGCGCCGCTGAGCAGGACCAGCGCAGTGTGGTCGGCCGGCAGCCCGGCAATCGAAATGCCTTGCGCGTCGCTGACGAAATACAGGCCGTCGCTGGCTGCCTGCACGCCGATGTCATCGGCCAGCACGTGCACTTCACCGGGTGTTGCACGCTGGCCGGCTTCGGCCAGCTGCACCGGCAGCGGCGACACCCGTGCCATCTGCTTGACCAGGTTGCCGTAGCGGCCACCGTCCAGGCGCATGTGCACCAGCACCGGCACGCTCAGCGACGACGGCAGCGCACCGAGCAGGCGGCGCAGCGCATCCGGGCCGCCAATGCCGGCCAGCACCAGCAGCGAGCCGGCACGTGCGCCCGCAGGCGCCGCAGTGTCCAGGTCCACCAGGCTGAGGTGATCGGTATCGAAGGACGGCAGCGGGGCTTCCATCGCGGCGCTGTACCCGGTGGCTGCGGGTGCGTCTGCTACGTCCTCGACCAGCGACCACGCGGTGTGGTCGAAGGACACCGGCGGCGTTGCCGGTGTGGCAACCGGCTGCATCGGCGCTGCCTCCAGCGGCTCCGGCACCACCGGCTGCAGCGCGGCCAGTGCCTGCTCCAGCGCGATCGGTTCGTGCAGGTGCGCCGGTGGCGCATACAGGCTGTCCGCCGGCACCTCGTCGGCCCAGCTCAATGCCTGGTCCAGATGCGGCTGGAGCGCTTCTTCCCGTGGTGCCGGCGGCGGTGCCGGGTGACCCGGTTCCAGCTGCAGGGCGGGTTCGTCTTCCGCACCCGGCGGCAGCACCTGCTGGTGGCCGTGCAGCTTGGCGGCCAGGTGGCGGCCCCAGCGCTGTGCCTCCCAGCCATCACGGCGCGCCGCCAGCTCGGCTTCGTCGAAGACCAGGGTCATGCCTGGTGCGGACAGCACCGCTTCAAGCCGCTCCAGAGCATCCTCGATGGCCGCTTCCAGCGCGATCACCACGAACTGTGGACGCGCGTCCTGCAGCAGCTGCGGCTCCAGGCCATTGGGGTCGTCTTCCAGCACCAGCTGCACATCGGCATGCGACAACGCCTCGCGCAGACGCTCGCGCGCCGCGCCAGGACGGGCCAGCAGGGCGACGGCCGGGGCCGCCTGGGCTTCACTCACGGACACGGGCGATCCCCAGCAGGTCGTACACGTTACGCATCAGGTCCAGCTCCTGGTACGGCTTGCCCAGGTAGCGCTGCACGCCGATCTCGAAGGCGCGCTGGCGGTGCTTGTCGCCGCTGCGCGAGGTGATCATCACGATCGGCACGTCCTTGTAGCGCGGGTCGGCACGCATCGCGGTGGCCAGCTCGTAACCATCCATGCGCGGCATCTCGATGTCCAGCAGCATCAGGTCGGGCACGCGTTCTTCCAGGCGCTCCAGTGCTTCAACGCCGTCGCGGGCGACGCTGACCTCGAAGTTGTGGCGTTCGAGGATGCGCCCGGTCACCTTGCGCATGGTCAACGAATCGTCCACCACCATCACCAGCGGCACCTGGCGCTCCTGGCGTGGCGCGTTGGCCAGCACCGGCAGCGTCGGGTTGGCGAGGAAGCGGCGCACCAGCGGCGCGACGTCCAGGATCACCACCACGCGGCCATCGCCGGTGATGGTTGCACCGTAGATGCCCGGCACCGACGCGATCTGCAGGCCGACCGGCTTGACCACGATTTCGCGGTTGCCCAGCACCTGGTCGATCGCGACAGCGGCACGCAGGTCACCGGCACGGACCAGCAGCAGCGGTACCTGGTCCTGGCCATCGGCACGCGCCGGGGCCTGCCCGACCAGGCTGCCGAGGTCGTACAGCGGATAGTCCTCGCCGCTGTAGCGATAGCTGCTGTCGGCCGCTTCGAAACGCTCGCGCGACAGGCGGCCGATGCCACTGACCGATGCGACCGGCACCGCAAAGGTGGTTTCGCCGATCTGCACGAACACCGCCTGGGTGACCGCCAGCGTCTGCGGCAGGCGCAGGGTGAAGCGCACGCCCTGGCCCCGCACTGACTGGATATCGACCGAACCGCCCAGCTGGCGCACTTCGTTGCGCACCACGTCCATGCCCACGCCACGGCCGGCCAGCTGGCTGACCTGGTCAGCGGTGGTGAAACCAGAGGCGAAGATCAGGTTGTCCAGTTCCTGCTCGTTCGGCTGCGCATCGGCAGCCAGCAGGCCACGGTCGATGGCGCGGCGGCGGATCGCCTCGCGGTCCAGGCCGGCGCCGTCGTCGGCCACTTCCAGCACGATTTCCGAGCCTTCGCGGTGCAGGCGGATGGCGATCTCGCCCTCCTCCGGCTTGCCGGCGGCGCGGCGCTGTTCCGGCGCTTCCAGGCCATGCGCCACGGAGTTGCGCAGCATGTGTTCCAGCGGCGCGACCATGCGGTCGAGGACGTTGCGGTCCAGTTCGCCGTGGGTTCCTTCCAGGGTCAGGTGGACCTGCTTGCCGGTATCCATGCCGGACTGGCGGACCACGCGGCGCAGGCGCGGCACCAGACCGTCGAACGGCACCATGCGCGCGCGCATCAGGCCATCCTGCAGTTCCGAGCTTACGCGCGACTGCTGCTGCAGCAGGGAGTCGTACTGGCGCGACAGATCGTCCAGGACGCCCTGCAGGCCGCCAAGGTCGGCGGCGGACTCGTTCAGCGCACGGCTGAGCTGCTGCAGGGTGGAGAAACGGTCCAGTTCCAGCGGATCGAACTTCTGGTCCGCCTGGTCCTGCTCGCGCTGGTAGCGGGCGACGATCTGCGCCTCGGTTTCCAGGTCGAGTCGGCGCAGCTGGTCGCGCAATCGCGCATTGGTGCGCTCCAGTTCGGCCATGGCACCACGGAAGGCACCCAGCTGCTGTTCCAGACGCGAGCGATAGATCGCCACTTCACCGGCATGGTTGACCAGGCGGTCGAGCAGGTCGGCGCGCACCCGCACCTGCTCCTGCTGCGGACGCGCCAGCGGATCTTCGTCGGCCACGCCTTCGGCCGGCAGTGGTGCCGACAGCGGGGCATCGGCCGGCGGCGTCAGCGGGCCCACAGCCTGTGCCGGCACGGCCTCGGTCTCGCTGGCCGCACGCGCGGCCGCAGCGGCCGCCGCGATATCGGTGGTGGTGCGGACCTCGAAGGCCTCCACCAGGTCCTGTGCAGGCGCCACCACGCGGTGGGCACCGGTCCGCGTCAGCAGCTGGTGCAGGCGGTCGAAGCCGCGCTCCAGCAGCTGCACGTCGCGGCGTTCGATCTCGGTGCGGCCGGCCGCCACGGCTTCCAGCAGGGATTCGATGCTGTGGCCAAGGTCGCCGATGGCATTGATGCCGGCCATGCGTGCGCCACCCTTCAGGGTGTGCAGGTCACGCTGCAGGCCGGCCAGCACCTCGCGATCCTGCGGCGCATTGCGAAGCTCGCTGATCAGGCCATCGCAGTGGTCGAGCAGGTCCTTGCCTTCCTCGACGAAGATGTCGACCAGTTCGCGGTCGTACACGCTGAAGTCGAGCGCATCGGCGCCATCCGCGGTGTCTTCCAGGGTGGAGGCTTCATCGTGGAGCGGCGCCCGCTCCCCGGCGTCGGCCTCGGCAGGTTCGGCATCGGCGTCGGCCGTGCCCTGCCCCGGCGCTTCTTCCAGTTCGAAGAACCGCACCGGCTCGGCGGTGGCCTGCAGTGCTTCGGCAGCGCTCACCTCGTTCACCGTCGCCGGGGACGGCTGATCGGCGCTCTCTCCTTCGCCGACCGCCGCCTCCCCGCCGACGTCCGCATCCTCGGCAAAGGCTTCCGCCTCGCCCGGCGCGAGTTCGCTGGCCTGGAGGCCGAGCACGGGCCATTGCCCGTCGTCGTCCAGGGTCTGCTCTTCTTCGATCACGTGCAGGCCGGCCTCGAGCGCGGCTGCCAGCGTGACCGGTTCTGCAAAACCCGGCGCAGCCATTTCATCCTGCAGGCTCGACAGCCCGCTGTCGAGTGGCAGTGCAGCAGCGGCGTCAATGTCGCTGTCATCGCCACTGCCCGAATCAAAGGACAACGGCGTATTCAGGTCGATCGCGTCAACTTCCGCAGGCACCGGCCGCTCTTCCGCGTCGCGGTCATCCACCGGCAGCGCACTGGCGTCGAGGTAGGGCGACAGATCGTCGGCCATGGTCAGATCAGCGTCGTCGACCGTCGCGATCGTGGGCACGGCATCTGCTTCGGCCACTTCGACAACAGGCGCACTCTCGACCGGCTGGATCGATTCAATCGCGCCGGTGTCCGCCACGGCAGGTTCACCTTCGCCCGGCACCGACGGCCAGCCGGCGTCGAAGTAACGCGAAAGATCGTCGCTGGCGGTCAGCTCGCCCACGTCCAGGCCGCTGTCGGCCGCGATGTCCAGCGTCTGCGGGTCGGTTGCAGCTGGAACCGGTTCCAGCGCATCTTCGGCAAGCGGCTGCGGCTCGGCAATGAGATCGGGCGCCACATCGAAAGCGGACGCCATGCTGGTTTCGTCCAGCGTGTCCAGCCCGGCCAGCGGCGCTTCGGCTTCGGATGCCCGCCCGACATCGGGCGCCAGCTCGATGCCCTCTTCATCCTCGTCCTCCAGCCCGACCATCGGCCAGCGCGCTTCCGGCAGTTCACCGGCCAGCGCCTGCAGGCGCTGTACCAGCGCTTCCTGTGGCGTGATGCGCGGCTGCTCGGCCTGCAGCGCTTCCATGGTCGCGGTGATCGCCTGCGCGGTCGCATCCAGCGCGGCCACGCCCTCGTCGCCCGGCACCACGTCTGCAGCCAGCGCGCGCTTGATGTAGGACTCGGCACCGCCGGTAACGGCAGTGATTTCCGGCACTTCGGTCATCGCGAAGGCGCCGTTCATGGTGTGCACCGCACGCAGCAGTGCGTCGCTGACCGGCTGCGGCGCCTGCTGCGCCGAGCGCAGCCAGTCCTGCAGGGTCGCCTGGTGGACTTCCACTTCGGCTTCCAGGATCTCGCGCAGCACGCTGTCGATGTTGGCCGGCGTGCCCAATGCTTCGGGCGCCGGGTCCGCATCGGCTTCAGCCTGCACCGACGCCATTGCTTCGGCTTCGAGGATGCGGCTGATCTCGTCCTCGCCATCGGCTTCGACCACCGGTGCGGCGGGAGCGGCCGCAACCGGCAGCGGTACGTAATAGGTTTCCTCACCCGCGCCGACGCGATCGGCAATGGCCTGCATCGCCTGCAGGTCCACGCTGATCCGCTGGCCATGACGCAACGCGGCGTTCAGCTGCGGCAGCGCGGCATGCGCGTTGTCGACCATGGCCAGCACGGCTGGCGTCGCCGGGCGGCTGCCGTCGAGCACGCGGTTGAGCATGCCCTCGATCTTCCACGCGAATTCGCCCAGGGTGCGTGCACCGACCAGTCGGCCACTGCCCTTGAGCGTATGGAAGATGCGGCGGATGGGACGCAGACGATCCATGTTGTCCGGCTGCATGCGCCATGCCGGCAGCAACGTTCCGAGGTTGGCCAGTTCGTCGTCGAACTCTTCCAGGAACACCTCGCGGATGTCCTCGTCGATGTTCTCGGCATCGTCGTCGAAGCCGGCCTCGAAGCCGGCGTCTGCATCTTCCGCGCTGCCCACGGCGACTGGCGCTTCCGCATCGGCCGACGTCGGGGTCGCCTGCGGATTGAAGTCCGCGGCGGCAGCGCTCAGCTCGGCAAAGAACTGCGCGTCGGCTTCGCTGAAATCAATTGGTGCGATGGTGTCGATGTCGATCATCGACACCGCCGCTGCCGGCGCATCGGCAAGCGGTGCGGGCGCTTCCACCGGCACATCCACGGGGGTGATGTCCGGCTCTGCGGCAGCCGGGCTCTCTTCCACCACCGCAGGGGCAGTGGCATCGACGCTCTCCAGCGACGGATGCAGCCCGGCAGCGTCCTCCAGCGACAATGCCTCCATCGCATGCAGCGACAACACGTCGTCGGCATTGTCCAGCGCATCGGCATCGAAACGGAACACGACGTCGTCACTTGCAGAAACCGCGTCATGTTCGGCGGCCACCGGGTCGAACCCCGGTGCGGCATGCGCGCCGGTCTCGATGGACAGCGAGGCGTCGGCGGCGTCCTCTACGTCCAGGCCGGTTGTCGCATTGGACTGCACTGGCAGAGCCGCCTCTGACAGTGTCCACTGGGTGGCGGCCCCCTGCCCTGCATCGAGCTGTTCGAAACTGACCGGATCGAAGCTGGCAAACGTCGGACTGCGCTCATCGTCCGCTGGAGCGAGCGGATCGGTCTCAGGATGGAACGGTGCCAGATCCCATTGCGGGACCTCGGGTGCAGGTGCACTGGAGGCGGCAAAGACCAGCGGTGCATCCGACTCGTCACGCAGCGACAGCGGCGCGGAGGCGACGGATTCCAGCCCACCGAACATCAAGCTGTTGTCCGCCACTGCAGGCGAAGGCCTGGGCGGTGGCGGATCGAAGGTGAAGTCCGGCAGCGGTACCGGCACCTCACCGGGTGCCGGCGCGGCCGACTGTACCGGGATCTCGATGTGCTCTGGCTGCAGTGCCTCGCCCTGCAGCACGACCGGCTCACGCTCGATCGACTGCGGCACGGACGCTGCCGGCTCAGCCGCATCGTGGTTCGGCAACGGCCAGTAGCGCAGCGCCTCAAGGCTGCTGCGGGTGATGTCGAGGATGTCCTCGCGACCCGGACGACGGTCGCGCAGGGCTTCCAGGTAGTACTCCAGGCTGGCCATGGCGTCGGCCAGCGTGTCCAGCTGGCGGCCACTCGGCACGCGCTGGCGACCGATCAGCTCGGCTTCGATGTACTGCTGCACACCGCGCAGGTAATCGGCGGCGGTACCCAGGTCGAGCATGCGCAGCGCACCGGACACATCGCCCAGCAGGCGCGGCACGTCGTGCAGCTCGGCATGGTTCCAGCTGGTTTCAATGAACGCGACGAAGTGCTCGCGCGCGGCGGCGAAGTTGGCGATGGCCTCATGCGCCAGCACCTCTACCGTGCGCCGGTTCTCCACTGCGCTCGGATCGTCCTGGCCACTGCCGCCGGCGCCCAGATGGGCGACCTGGTCATCCAGCGACGCATCCACGTAGAGTAGTGCCCCGGCGATATCCAGCAGCAGGTTTTCGTCGATCTGCTGGCGGCCCTCGACCACGCCACGCAGGGCATCACGTTGCTGCACGACCACGCCGCGGGCCACGCCCAGGCCCATCATGCCCAGCGTATCGGCGACCGCACCGAGCTCGTTGGCCTGGGTCTGCAGCTGCTCCGGCGCACCGCCGGTACGCAGGTGCAGGTCCAGCGCATCCTTGATGCGCAGCAATTCTTCCTTCACTGCACTGCCCACGGTATCGAGCAGCTCGCGGTTGCGCCCGCTCAGGCTGCCACGTGCATGGTCCAGCTCGGCCTCGGTGGCGGTGACGCTGTCCGGTGCGAATGCCAGCAGCACGCTGTCATGCACGCCCTCTTCGCCACGTGCGGCACGGATCTCGTTGAGCAGCGGCATCAGCACGATCGGGATGTCGCGGTGACCGTTCTGCAGGCGCTCCAGGTAATCGGGCAGCAGCACGCTGCCACGCATCAGGGTCGCGCAGGCTTCATCACGGTCGGCCACGCGGCCGGCACCGATGGCGTTGGCCAGCTGCTCCAGCTCTTCGGCCACCATGGCCGGGGCGTACAGCTCGACCATGCGCAGGGTGCCCTGTACCTGGTGCAGGTAGCCGGCGCAGATGCGCATGCGGCTGGCGTCGGTCGGGTCTTCCGCGTAGTACTCGACTTCGTTGCGCACCTGGCGCAGGGTCTCGTCCAGCTCGGGCTTGACCCAGCCCAGCGCTGCGTGGCTCATCGCATCGCGCAGACTGCTCATGGACGCGCTCCGTTCGCCGCCGCGCGGAAGCCGCGCGAGTTCTGGCGTGGGGAATGGAAATGCTTCATCGACTGGTTCCTTGCTCGCCGCCCTGCCCGCGTCACGCCGGCAGCTTGAAGTCGGCGACCGAACGACGCAGGTCGGCCGCCAGCTGCGCGAGGTGGCCGATCGATTCGGCGGTCTGCCCGGCACCCTGCGAGGTCTGGCCGGTGATCTGCCGGATCACGCCCATGGTGCGGGTGATGTCCGAGGCCGCGGCCGACTGCTGCTGGGCGGCGATGGAGATGTTCTTGATGAGGGTGTTCAGTGCATTGGACACGCGCTCGATTTCGGTCAGCGCGGTGCCGGCGTCCTCGGCCAGGCGTGCACCGGACACCACTTCGGCGGTGGTCTGTTCCATCGAGGTGACCGCTTCGTTGGTATCGGCCTGAATGGCCTGCACCAGGTTCTCGATGCGTCGGGTCGCGCCGGAGGTACGTTCTGCCAGGCGCTGCACTTCGTCGGCCACGACCGCGAAACCGCGGCCTGCTTCACCTGCCGACGCCGCCTGCACTGCCGCGTTCAACGCCAGGATGTTGGTCTGTTCGGAAATGTCGTTGATCAGTTCCACGATCGAGCCGATTTCCTGCGACGACTCACCCAGGCGCTTGATGCGCTTGGAGGTTTCCTGGATCTGGTCACGGATCTGGTCCATGCCCTGGATGGTCTCGCGCACCACGCCGGCACCTTCAGCGGCGATCACCACCGAACGTTGTGCCACGTCGGCCGACTCGGCCGAGTTGCGCGACACCTGTTCGATGCTCGCCGCGATTTCGCCGATGCGGTCCGACGCCGAGGTGATCTGGTTGGCCTGGTGGCCCGCCGCCTCTGCCAGCTGCATGGCGGTGGCCTGGGTTTCCTGGGTGGACAGCGCGACCTTGGCCGAGGTGTCGTTGATGGTGGTCACCAGGTGGCGCAGCTCGTCGACGGCGTAATTGATTGCGTCGGCGATGGCGCCGGTCATGTCCTCGGTCACCGAAGCCTTCACCGTCAGGTCGCCCTCACCCAGCGAGGAGATTTCGTCCAGCAGCCGCATGATCGCCTGCTGGTTGCGGCTGTTGAATTCCACCTGGGTCTGGTAGCGCAGTTCCTGCTCGCGCGAGCGGCTGCGCACGTTGGTGGAAACGAAGCCGATGATCGCGATCAGCGACAGCGCACCGGACACCACACCGATCCAGAAGTTCGGGAACAGGCGGGTGTCAGACACCGAGCCGAACGAGGAGAACGCGTCGAACAGCTTGCGGCTGTCATCCAGCATGTGGGCCGAACCCTGGCCCAGCGCGGTGGCTGCGGACTGCGCCGCGAACAGCTGGCGCGAGCTGGCCAGGATCGCGTCAGCGTCCTGCTTCATCGCTTCCCACTTCTGCTGCGACTGCTCCAGTGCGGCGACGGCGGCGGCACCGCGCACGGCGGTGATGCCCAGTTCCTCGTTGCCGTTGCGCAGGCCGTCGAGCACCTGCGAGAACACGGTGATGTCGCGTGCCAGTGCATCGCCGGACGTCGCTGCGGCGCTGCCACCGGCACGCATTTCGGTTACGCGGCGGGCCATCGAGCCAGCCACCACGACCTGCTGCAGTGCGCTGTACACCTGCGACGACGGCGCGCCGGAGGCCGACATCGCACGCACCAGCTCGTTCAGCTGGGCCTGCAGGCCCGGCACCGCGCCGGTGAAGTTGTTGGCATTGCCGGCCAGCGCCAGCACCGCCGGTTCGCTGGCGACCAGCTGCCCGGCCTGCTTGCCCAGCGGCGCCCAGGTCTCGCCCAGGGTGGCGATGGCACCGGACACGCCCGGCTCCTTGCCGTAGCGCCCCTGCAGTGTCGACACGTTCTGTTCGATCGCGTTGCGGGTCGCCTTGAAAGCGGTGAACGCCTGCGCGTTGCCGCCCACCGCGTCACGGCCCTGGTTGGCCAGCTGCTGCGAAAGCACCTGCAGGTCGGCCGCCTTGGAACCGGCATCGGCCAGGCGACTGCCCTGCCAGGTGGCGACGCCGGTGTTGACGCCGAACAGGATCATCGATGCCAGCAGCAGGAACAGCCAGAGGTTGCTGCCGCCCAGCCGCAGCTTGCCGGTCTTGGTGGCGTCCGAAGCAGTACTCATCGTTCAACCTCGATCTTCAATGCAGGGGGCGATGCCCGGCCTCAGGCCGCGGCTTGCCGGAATTCAGGGGTACGCGACAGCAGCGAGAGGGAGAACACGCCCCAGTCGTGGCCGTCGGCGTGGAAGGCGCGATCGACGAAGTGGCCGTAGCGCCCTTCGGCCAGCGTGCCGGCCGCGATCTGCTGGTCCAGTTCAAAGCTGCGCTGGCCGAACAGTTCATCGATGGTCAGGGCGACGTCGCCGCCGGCCTGGCGCATGATCAGCACGCGCTGGCCTTCCTGCTGCACGGTACGCGTGCCTTCCAGGAAGTACTTCAGGTCGACCACCGGGAACAGGTTGCCGCGCAGATTGCCCACGCCCAGCAGCCACGGCTGCGCGCACGGCACCGGGGTCACCGGCGGCATCGGCACGATTTCCACCACTTCGCGGAAATCGGACACCAGCCGGCGCTGGCCGACGCGGTAACCCACGCCACGCCAGAGGTCCTGGGCGAACTGCCGCTCGGGCAGCTGCACCGCGTGGGCCAGGCTGCGCCGTTCGTAGGCTTCGAGAATGTCGAAGGGCGAGCGCATCAGGCCACCAGTTCGTTGATCCGCGCGATCAGTTCATCCTCGCGCGGCGGCTTGACGATGTAATCGGCCGCGCCCTGGCGCAGGCCCCATGCCTTGTCGGTTTCCATCGCCTTGGTGCTGACGATGATCACCGGGATGTGCTTGATCGCCGCATCACGGGCCATCGCGCGGGTGGCCTGGAAGCCGCTCATGCCGGGCAGTACCACGTCCATCAGCACCAGCTGCGGCACCTGGTCGCGGACCAGCTGCAGTCCATCCTCGGCATTGTCCGCCTCCAGCACCTCGTGGCCGGCACGGCGCAGCCACTGGGTGAACACCGCGCGGTCGGTCGGTGAATCCTCGATCAGAACGATACGAGCCATTGTGCCTTTCCCCCCTGGTCAGGCGTTGACGTATGTGCGGATGGCACCCAGCAGTTCTTCACGCGTGAAAGGCTTCGTCAGGTACTGCTCCGAGCCGACGATGCGTCCCCGCGCCTTGTCGAACAGGCCATCCTTGGACGAGAGCATGATGACCGGGGTCGCCTTGAACAGCTGGTTGCCCTTGATCAGCGCACAGGTCTGGTACCCGTCCAGGCGCGGCATCATGATGTCGACGAAGATGATCTGCGGCTGCTGGTCTGCGATCTTCGCAAGCGCTTCGAAGCCGTCGGTGGCGGTGACCACCTCGCAGCCTTCGCGCTTGAGCAGCGTTTCCGCAGTCCTGCGGATGGTCTTCGAATCATCGATGACCATCACCCGGAGTCCTGCGAGTTCCCCGCCCGCAGTCGTGTTTTCAGTCATTGCCTATCCCCAAGCGCACGGCCCGATCTCTGGCGGGGGCCGCTACGAAAGCGTATCTATATCGCACTTTCCGCGCCCGCTTCAAGGCCGCCCCTTGGCGCGGGGCATGGCGCCCTCCTGAACGTGACGGGTTTCGCAATGCGTGCGCGAGCGCCGGGCGGACGCTGCGTTGCAGTACGGCGGGGAGGCGCGCGAGCGGCGTTGCCGCTACCATCAACGCCTTGCCTGACAGGTGCGCCCATGCCGTTGAACGTCATCGTGGTGATGGACCCCATCGCCCACATCAAGATCGCCAAGGACACCACCTTCGCCATGCTGCTGGAAGCCCAGCGCCGCGGCCATGCCCTGCACTACGTGCGCCCGGGCGGCCTGGCCCTGGAAGGTGGCGTAGCGGTGGCCCAGACCGCGCCGCTGCAGGTGCGCGACGACCCGGCCGGCTGGTATGAGCTGGGCGCGTTCAGCCGTACCGAGTTCGGCCCTGGCCAGATCGTGCTGATGCGCAAGGACCCGCCGGTCGACGCCGAATACATCTACGACACCCAGGTGCTGGACGTGGCCGCAGCGGCCGGCGCCTGCGTGGTCAACAACCCGCAGGGCCTGCGCGACTACAACGAGAAACTGGCCGCGCTGCTGTTCCCGCAGTGCTGCCCGCCGACCCTGGTCAGCCGCGACGCGAAGGTCTTGAAGGCCTTTGCGCTGGAGCACGGCCAGGCCGTGCTGAAGCCGCTGGACGGCATGGGCGGCCGCTCGATCTTCCGCAGCGGCCAGGGCGATCCGAATCTGAACGTGATCCTGGAAACCCTGACCGACGGCGGCCGCAAGCTGGCGCTGGCCCAGAAGTTCATTCCCGACATCACCGCCGGCGACAAGCGCATCCTGCTGGTCGATGGCGAACCGGTGGACTACTGCCTGGCGCGCATCCCGCAGGGCGATGAATTCCGCGGCAACCTGGCCGCCGGCGGCCGCGGCGAAGGCCGCCCGCTGAGCGAGCGCGACCGCTGGATCGCCGCCCAGGTCGGCCCGGAGATGAAGCGCCGCGGCATGCGCTTCGTCGGCCTGGACGTGATCGGCGATTACCTGACCGAGGTCAACGTGACCAGCCCGACCTGCGTGCGCGAACTGGACGCGCAGTACGGCCTGAACATCGCCGGCACCCTGTTCGACGCACTCGAGGCCGGCCTGCGCTGATGTCTGCCGCACCTGCCGTCCTGCCCCCGCCGCCGCGCGAAGCGCAACGGCTGGGGGCGACCATCGCGCTGTCGGTGCTGGTCCACGCCCTGCTGATCCTGGGCGTGGGCTTCGCCGTGAAGGGCGATGCGCCGCTGGTGCCGACACTGGAAGTCATTTTCAGCCAGACCCGCACCGCGCTGACCCCGAAGCAGGCCGATTTCCTGGCCGCGGCCAATCAGGAAGGCGGTGGCGAGCACGACCGCGCACAGCGTCCGCGCGACAACCAGGCCGGCATCGTGCCGCAGGCCCAGTCCGGAATCAGCCCGGTTCCACAGCAGCAGCAATCGGCCGCGCCGGTTCCGCCGCCACAGGCACGGGTGGTCAGCAGCCGCAATGGCGAAGAGGTGGTGGCGCAGGCGCAGTCCCGCCCCACGCCGGATCAGCCCGAACCGGACGCACCGCTGAGCGCGCGCGAGCAGCGCGACGTGGAGATGGCGCGCTTGGCCGCCGAAGTGCACCTGCGCTCGGCGCAATACGCCAAGCGCCCGAACCGCAAGTTCGTATCGGCCAGCACGCGCGAATATGCCTATGCCAATTACCTGCGTGCCTGGGTCGACCGTGCCGAGAAGGTAGGCAACCTGAATTACCCGGATGAGGCGCGGCAGCGCCGCCTCGGCGGCCAGGTAGTGATCAGCGTGGGCGTGCGCCGCGATGGCAGCGTGGAGAGCAGCCGGATCCTGCGTTCGAGCGGGACGCCATTGTTGGATGAGGCCGCCCTGCGGGTGGTGCAGCTGGCCCAGCCGTTCCCGCCCTTGCCGAAGACCGAGGATGAGATCGACATCCTGCAGGTTACACGTACGTGGGTGTTCCTGCCGGGCGGCACCCTGCACGACGACCGATAGGGTTTTGTTGCCCGGGCCTGCGGCCCGGGACCCGCTGAAAGGCTAGAGCAACGGCAACAGCAACAGCGGCGGTTGGTGTACTGAAGCGTGGCGAGGCGGTGTCGGGCGGCGGGGACGCCGCAAGTACGTCCGTGTAGGCTTAGCCGCGGCATCCATGCCGCGGATACCCCGCCGCCCGACACCGCCCCGCCTCTGACAGATCGCGGCGCACCATTGCTTTGGTAGGTGTCGACCTTGGTCGACACACATCCACGCCACGCGTGGATGCGAGCGAAGCGACCCGCTTTTGACTTTGACTTTTCTTTTCTTGATTTTCCGTGGCGGACGCACACGGAAACTGTCAGGGGCCGGGCGGGTGGGCTGCGCAGGGGCGTGAGCCGCATGGATGCGGCGACCGAGCTTACAGGGACGTACTTGCAGCGCCCCCTGCGCAGCCCACCCGCCCGGCCAAACCACGGCTTTTGATCTACGCGACCAACCCCGCCACGAGGGGCTCAGCCGTTGGCCTTCGCCTTCGCCTCGCGCGCGGCCTGCTGCTCGACCAGGGTCAGCGCCACATTGTCACGCAGGTACGCCGGCTCGACCTTCTCCGGTGCAATGGCTTCGCCGCGAGCGAACGCCGGCACCGCCAGTGCCAATACATCCGACGCCCGCGGCAGCGCCGTCGCATCAAAGCCGCGCAGGCCGGTGCCCAGCTGGGTCACCAGTGCCCCCTCGGCTGCACCGAAACCGGTGCCGACACCGTAGGCCGACATCCCTTCCGGCAGCGCAACCGCAGCGGGTGCGCACACGCGCTCGGCATCGCGTGCCACCGGCAGGCCGTCTACACGCTCGAAGCGCGCGACGTACAACTCCCCCATCCGTGCGTCGATCGCCGACAGGATCTGCGTTTCGTCCGCCGGTGCCCGCAGCGCCAGCACCTGCAGCGTCGAGACCGGCAGCAACGGCCGATCCAGTGCCAGCGCAATGCCTTGCGCGATGGCGATCGCCAGGCGCACACCGGTGAACGCACCCGGGCCGCGGCTGAGCGCGATACCGTCCAGCTGGCGGCGGCTGATGCCGGCTTCGGACAGCAGCGCCTCGGCCCACGGCAGGCTCAGTTCGGCATGCCGGCGCGGGGCGATCTCGAAGCGTTCCAGCACCTGCCCATCGACATGCAGGGCAACGGAACAGGCTTCGGTGGCGGTTTCAAAGGCGAGCAGTTTCATCGGATCGGGTCAGAACAGGGGGAACGTGGCACCGGGCGCCGGCTCGGGGCCGGTCGCAACGGCCGCCGGAGCAGCCGCATCATCGGCCACGGGCGCCCATTGTGGCGTAAAGAAGGCCTGCACATCGGCCAGACTGCGGGTACGGCGGAATGGCGGCAGTGAATCAAGGAAGACCCGACCATAGCCACGGTTGAGCAGGCGCGGGTCGCACAATACCAACACACCACGGTCGCTCTCACTGCGGATCAGGCGACCGACGCCCTGTTTCAGCGCGATCACCGCCTGCGGCAGCTGCTCATCGCGGAACGGATTGCCGCCCTGGCTGCGGATCGCCTCCAGCCGTGCCTCGTACACCGGATCGTCCGGCGCCGCGAACGGCAGCTTGTCGATCATCACCACGCTCAGCGCCTCCCCCACCACGTCCACGCCCTCGCGGAAACTGGCCGAGCCCAGCAGCACGCCATTGCCCGACTCGCGGAAGCGCTGCAGCAGCGTCGCGCGCGGCGCCTCGCCCTGCACGAACAACGGCCATGGCCCATCACGCAGTGCCTCGGCGGCCTCGCGCAATGCACGGTGCGAGGCAAACAACAGGAATGCCCTGCCCTGCGACGCCTGCAACACGGGCCGCAGGGTCTGGATCAACGCAGTACCAAAGCCCCGCGCAGCCGGATCAGGCAGGCCTTCGGGCAGGTAGCACAGCGCCTGCTCCGGCCAATTGAACGGGCTTGGCTGGACCAGCGTATGCGGGTCATCCAGGCCCAGGCGGGTGGCGATGTGGTCGAAGCCACCGCCCACGGTCAGCGTCGCCGAGGTGAAGATCCATGCCGCGCGACTGCGTTCGCGATGCTCACGCAACGGGCCGGACACATCCATCGGCGTGCGCTGGCAGCGAAAACCACGTGGCGTGAGCTCGTACCAGAGCACATCAGCGGCAGTGGCGGTTTCCGCCGGGTCGGTATCGAAATCGAGGGCAGGTTCGTCATCGCCCAGCCAGCGGCTGAGCCGCGAGACCGCCTCGCGCGCCCGCGCATGGCAGGCATCCAGGCCCGCTGCGGCTTCGCGCAGCGGCTGCAGTGCCTGCTCCAGCGTCACCAACCCCGCCATCACCGTATCGAATCCATCGCGCACCTGCGGCATCGCCAACGCGCGCCATTGCGTGCCACGCGGCGGCAGTCCCTCCATCGCCGAACGCAGGGCCAGCAGCGCCTGCTGCAACTGGTCGACCGGTTCCTGCAGCGCCGACTGCGCGCCGCCGACGCCACGCGCTTCGGCCAGGCAGTCGCGGCCCAGTTCCTGCCACGGGCGCATGCCGAAACCTTCGCCGAAGAACTGCGCGGCCAATTCGGGCAGCTGGTGTGCCTCGTCGATGACGAAGGCCTGCGCCCCCGGCAGCAATTCACCGAAGCCATCCTGCTTCAGGGCCAGATCGGCCAGCAGCAGATGATGGTTGACCACCACCACGTCGGCGGCCTGCGCACGCTGCCGCGCGCGCACCACGAAGCAGTCATCCCAGAACGGGCAGTCGGTACCCAGGCAGTTGTCGACAGTGGAAGTGACCATCGGCAGCAGCGGCGAATCATCGGCCAGGCCTTCCAGTTCGGCGATGTCACCGAACTCCGAACGACCGGACCAGGCCAGGATGCGCTGGAACTGCGCCGCCTGTTCGGGGCTGGAAAAACGCGGCTCGCCACGCGCCTGCTGCAGGCGATAGCGGCACAGGTAGTTCGCGCGCCCCTTCAGCAGCGCACTGCGCAGGCCGACACCCAGCGCCTGACGCACCCGTGGCAGATCGCGGTGGTAGAGCTGGTCCTGCAGCGCGCGGGTTCCGGTGGAAATGATGGTACGCAGCCCGGACAGCAGCACCGGCACCAGATAGGCAAAGGTCTTGCCAGTGCCGGTACCGGCCTCGGCCAGCAGCAGGTCACGCTGCTGCAGCGCATCGGCGATGGCTTCGGTCAGGTGCAGCTGTGCCGGACGCGGGACGAAGGCATCCAGGTGCGAGGCGAGCGCGCCGCCGTCGCTGAGGGCTTCGCGGCTGGCATGGACAAGGTCGGACATCAGAGGGAAAGGATACCCGGCCGGGCGCTGCCCGGCACCCGTTTCAAGCCAGAGCCGGAGCAACAGCAACGGCAACGGCGGTCATGGCTCTGGGTTGCACGGAGGGCTGGCGGGGAACTGTGGGTTTGCGGGGACGCCGTAGACCCGTCCTTGGGGGCTTGGCCGCGGCATCCATGCCGCGGACACCCCGCAAACCCACAGTCCCCCGCCTTCGACAGTTTCCCGGTGACGGAGGGGACAGACTTCGCAAAGCCGAGCCTGCTCGACTGGCAGCTCAGAAGCGATGGGAGTAACGGGGAAAGAAGAAAAGAAATGGCAGCGAGCGCGCGCAGCGCGCGACCCGCTTTTGATTTTGATTTTGTTCTTGCCTGCGGCCCGCGCGATGTATGGCGGACCGGGTGGGTGGGGCGTGCAGGACCGTTGGCGCCATGGATGGCGCCATCGAGCCCCCAGGGATGGGTTTACGGCGTGTCCTGCACGCCCCACCCACACGGCCCATCACGACCATCCATCAGTGCGAGCGCTTGCCGCAGAGGGGGCAGCGCCCGATGGAGTGGAATACCTCAGTACCGCTTGATCCCCGGCACCGTGCAGCCCTCAATCTGCGCATGCGCCGACACCGCATTCTCCTTCTCGCCCCGCGCCAGGCGCGACTGCTCGATCGTCGCCCAATGCCGGCGGCACAGCGGCCCTGTCTTCGAGCCCAGGTCGACCGCCTTGCGCGCGAACGCCTCCGCCTGCGCCCACTGCCCCTGCAGCAGCGCCAGCTCGGCGCGCTCCTGCAGCACCGCCGGGTCACCAGCGACGATCTCCAGCGCATGGTCCAGGCTGCTGGCGGCACCGGCCAGATCGTTGACCTGGCGTTGTGCCTGCGCGGTCACCCGCAGATCTTCCACCTGCGAGTCACGCAACGGCTGCACCGACAACTCCTTGTCATCGGGGCCAGCGGCTGCGTCAACTGCGGCCAGGCGCTGCGCCGGCGTGGTGGTATCGACCGGCTTGACCACCGGCGGTGCACTGCTCACGCAGGCGGCCAGGGCCAGGCTGAGGCCGGTCAGGGTCAGGGGCTGCAGCAGGGATCGCATGTTCATCGGCATCATCGGCTCGGGGGAGGAGTGGCGGCGGGCGTCGCGGCAGGTTCGGCAGGCGCTTCCGGCTTGCGGTCCAGGCCGAACCAGCTGCGCCAGCCACCACCCTCGCCTTCGGTCTCGCCCTGCCCGTCCGGCGACACCGCCGGTGCACAGGGCGCATAGGCCGGCGCATAGCCGACCACGAACGGGAAGCGGCGCGCTCCCGGGCAGCCCTCATCAGTCGTGTTGAGGCCGGTGGCGGCCACCGACTGCCAGTCCAGGCCCTTGTTGCTGACCCGCAGCGGCGCACTGGGAAGACGCTGGAAGATACCCGACCAGACCCGCATCGCGCCGGTGGCACCGTACAGGCCAGCCTGCTCGTTCTGGTCGTTGCCGATCCAGATCACCGCCAGGTGATCCCCGGTGTAACCGGCATACCAGCTGTCACGACCATCGTTGGTGGTACCGGTCTTGCCGGCCGGCTGCAGGCGGCTGAGGCCATCGGCGTTGAGCCGCTGCGCGGTGCCGCTGGCAACCACCTGCTGCAGGCCGACACTGATCAGGTTGGCGGCAATCGAATCGCCTTCCTGGGCCGGTGCCGGGGTCTTGTCGTAACGCTTGAGCAGCTTGCCCTGCGGATCGAGCACGCCACGCACCGCATGCAATGGCTGGATTTCGCCACCGGACGCGAGGAACTGGTACAGCTGTGCCATCGCGTATGGGCTCTGGTCGGTCGAACCGAGGATCACCGCCGGATTCGCTTCGGCCTTGATGCCGGCCAGCACGTGGATCAGCTGGGTCACACGCTCGGGGCCGACCTGCATGCCCACGCGCACCGTGGCCTGGTTGTAGGAATGCGCCAGCGCGTCGATCAGGCGCACGGTGCCGTGGCTGCGGTTGTCCGCGTTGCCCGGGCTCCAGTTGCGGCCACGGCCGAGCTGCACCGTCACCGGCGAATCGTCGACCCAGCTGGCCAGCGAGTAGCGGTCCGGCTGCGCCAGCGCCAGCAGGTACACGAACGGCTTCAACAGCGAGCCGACCGGGCGCTGTGCTTCGATCGCTCGATTGAACCCCACCTCGGACACCTCACGGCTGCCGATCACCGCCAGCACGTCACCGTTGTGCACGTCGGTCAGCACCATGCCGGCCTGCAGTTCGGGACGGCGCTTGCTCTCCAGCGACTTGATGGTGCGGGTCACCGCGCCTTCGGCATAGGCCTGCGCAGACGGCGACATGCCGGTCATCACGCTCAGGCCGGCGCCCTGCAGCGCCGATTCCGGATAGTCATGGCCGAGCTGGCGGCGAACCAGGTCCACATAGGCCGGGAAGCGGTTGGCCGCCACCAGGCCCGGCGTCTTGGGCACGCCCAGCGGCGCCTTCAACGCACGCTGGTACTCGGCATCGTCGATCAGCGTCGCCTCATGCAGCTTGCCCAGCACGAAATTACGGCGATCCAGCGCGCGTTCCGGGTTGCGCCGCGGATCGTAGTAGGACGGGCCCTTGACCAGGCCGATCAGCAGCGCGATCTGCTCGGTTTCCAGCGATTGCAGGTCACGGCCGAACCAGAACTCGGCGCCGGAAGACATGCCGTGGATGGCCTGGCTGCCGCGCTGGCCCAGGTACACCTGGTTGAGATAGGCCTCGAAGATGGTGCGCTTGTCGTAGCGCGCCTCCATGATCAGCGCGTACAGCACTTCGTTGAATTTGCGGGTGACCGTCTGTTCCTTGCCGATCCCGAGCAGGCCGCTGCGGGCCAGCTGCTGGGTCAGCGTGGACGCCCCCTGGCGGCTCTGGCCACCGGAACGGACCGTCACCCACACCGCGCGCGCGATGCCGGACAGATCGATGCCGTGGTGACGGTTGAAGTCCTTGTCCTCCACCGCCTGCAGGCCGGTCACCAGCAGGTCCGGCGCCTCATCCATGCGGATCAGGCGGCGTTCTTCCTGCTTCTGCCCGTACAGGGTGGCAATACGTGCCGGGTCCAGGCGCGCAGCCTTCAGCGCCTTGCGGTTGTCGGCATCACGCAGCGACGCGACCGCACCGTCTGCCAGCGACAGTTCCAGCCGACGCGGTGCGACGCGGCCATCCACATCGTTGTAGCCACGGCTGGAAATGACAAAGCGCCCGCCGTTCACCGCATAGGTCGCCGGCTCCTTGCCCTGCCCGTCATCGCGGTAGGCAGATGCGGCGAGTTCGGTCTTCAGGGTCGCCGCGTCCATCGCCTTGCCGGGTGTGAGCACCAGCGGCCGCGCATATACCCGGGTCGGGATCTGCCAACGCAGTTCACCGAAGCGCTGGGTCACCTGTTGGTTCAGGTACAGCGTATAAGGGATCAGGAAGCCCAATCCCAACGCGACCGCAGCCATGCTCCAGGTGATCAGGCGACGCCGCCACAGCGGGCTGTCGTCCTGCTGGTCGTCGTCGAAATCGTCGATGTCGTCGGAATCGTAGCGTCGGGGCACGGGCATGCAGGCAGGTAGGGTCTGGCGAGTCTAACGCAGGCGCCGCGGTGGCTGGCAGGCGATGGCCCGCGGTTTCACTGCAGTTCAAGCAGCGCGCGGCGCCCGCCACCCGGCCCACGCACCCGCAAGCGCTGCCCAGCCCCCTTTCCAGCCGCCCCCCGCCAGGCAGACGTTGGCCAGGCGTGCGATCAACCGCGGCGCATCATGGGCGATCCAGCCTGCCGGCACATCCACGCGGCGATACAGCTGCAGTCGCGACCAGGCCATGCGCCAGGCGAGCGCGTGAAGTCCCTGGAAGCGCTCCGGCGCCACCACCACGCCGCGCTGCCCCAGCAGATCGGCCAGGGCCAGCAGGCGCCCGGCCGTGCGCTGGCGCGCCTGTGAATCGAACAGATCGAGATGGCGCAGGCGTTGCAGGAAACCGCGGCGACTGGCACCGATCTGGTTGTTGCCATGCTGCCGGTAGTCGATGGTCGGTTCGGCCAGCATGTCCAATCCTCCACGCAGCGATGCGTGGACCGCCAGCCATTCGTCGTGGCTCCAGCCCGGCGGGACCGGCAGCGATCCGGCCAGCAGCCCGCGGCGCAGCGCACAGGTGGCACCGGTGATGAAGTTGCGCAGCAGGATCGCGTCGATCGCAAGGCCCGAGCGTTCCAGCTCGACCTCGGCCGGATGGACCACCAGTACCCCCAGCAGCCGCTGGCCAAGCGGCGCGCCCTGCGCGTCCACCAGCCATGCATCGCTGTGCAGCAGCAACAGGCCCTGATCGGCGTGGAAGCGCTCCACGTAGCGGCGGACACGCCCCGGATGCCAGACATCATCCTGGTCGCACAGGAACAGGATGTCGGCCTGGCAACGCATCAGCGCATCGGCGAAATTGCGCACATAGCCGAGATTGCGCGCGTGCTGGACGATCTCGACACGGATGCCCAGCGCCTGTGCACGCGGCACGAAGGCCTGCAGCAGCTGCAGCGTCTGGTCGCTGGAACCGTCATCGCCGATCATGACTTCGTTCACCGGAAGATCCTGGTCGAGGATGCTGTCCAGCTGCGCCTGCAGGTAGCGCGCACCGTTGTAGGTGCACAGCGCGACGCCAATGCGCTCGGCAGGGGCCGATCGGGATGGCGCGTCAGGCATCGAACGTACTCGCGGAAACAAGGGCCGGGGGATGGTAGCAGAGCCCCCAAAGAGGATGGATACGGTGGCTGGCTAGCCGTTGCCGGGATACGCAGCGATCCGCTGCACGGCCTGGGCCGCGCTCATCGGTCGCCACGTGTCCGCGTCGGGCTGGAACGGCCGCGGATGTACGTCCAGCAGCGCCCGCAGCGGGCCATTGTCCGCAATCAGATCCTGCTGCAGGCGTGACACCGGACCACGCGCCCGCGGCAGCACCGCGGCCAGGCCCCGCAGTGCCGCGCCCGGCAACGGCAGCGCCAATGTCGGCTGTGCCAGGCTGGCGTGCACGCGGCGGAACATCGCGTGATAGGGCAGGCGCTCGCCACCGCCGATTTCCAGCACCCGTGCCGACGCTGCACCGGTGGCGATGCAGGCCACCACGGCGCGGGCGATATCGTCGGCATGCACCGGTTGGCGCAGGCCTCCCACCAGCGGAATCGGAAACAGGCGCAGACGCAGCGCACGCTGCACGATCGGGGTGATGCTGCGGTCGATGCCGGCCCCATAGATCAGGGTCGGCCGCAGGATCGTCCAGCCCATGCCAAGACGCTCGGCCTGCGCGATCAGGCCCGCTTCGCCCCGCTGCAGCATCGCCACGACGTCCTGCTCGTCGGCCTGCTCGGAATTCTGCTTGCTCAGCACGCTCATCGAACTGGTGGCGATAACCTGCCGCGCGGGGGCCGCCGTCTGCCGCGACAACCACTGCGCCAATGCTTCAAGGGGGCCGAAGCTGGCAATCGCCTGCCAGTCCGGAGACGGCACGCTGTCCAGCGCAGCCGCCAGGTCCCCGCACAGCCACTGCACGCCGTCCTGTGCCGGTTGCGGTTGCCGGCTCACCGCCTGTACCCGCCCATGCGCCTGCACCAGGCGCGGCAGCAGGAACCGGCCGATCTGGCTGGTGGCTCCGGAAACGAGGACGGTCATCGGCACTCCGTGGGGATGTTGCGAGGGGTGGCTACTATAGCGGTCCCTCCGGCAGCGGCGGGCTCAGGGCGACGACACCCCGATGTCGCGCAGGCGCTGCCGCAACTGCTGGTACTCGCTGCTGGAAGGGCCGACGCCAAGCTCGCCCGCCTGCTGGAGCGCGCGTTCGGCAAAGGCGACATCTCCGTTGCCCAATCGTTCGCTGCCAATCGCAATCCAACGCTGCGCGAGGCGCTGGCGGGCCGCAGGCAGGCCGCCGGCGGTGGGAGACAACGTCTGCCAGGCCTGCAGGCAGGCACCAGCAGCCTGCACCCTGTTCTGCCGGAGGTTGTCGTCGAAACAACGGCGACTGGCAGGCAGCAGGCGCGCGGCCGCGGCCTTCACCCGTGAATCGCGCGGTGCCAGCGCCTGTGCTTCGCGAAGGGCATCGAATGCGCTGTGCCCCGGAGGGCTGATCCATTGGCCTGCGCGCTCGGCGCGTTCGATCCGGCGCAGGTGATCGCGCAGCTCGCGTTCACGCTGCGCGTTGCTCACTGCGGGCTGCTGCAGTGCCTCCCGGGCCTGCCGTGCACGCTGCAGGCGCTGCACCAGTTGCTGTCGTGCCGCCTGCGAAGCGCCCAGTGCTTCGGCCAGCACGGCATCACGCTGCGCCGCCTCGAACTGGAAATCGTCGGCCTGGATCTGGCTTCGCGCCAGCACCGCCTGCAGCACCTGCTCGCGGCCCCGCTGGGCAGTGGGATCGTCCGGCGCCACCGCCAGCACGGCCAGGAACCCCTTTGCGGCACGTTCCAGCTGCTGTCGCTGAAGTGCGCGCTGTGCCTGCCGCAAGCGCTCGTCGACCGCCCGTGCCAGGGCCTCCTGGCTGGCGGGAAGATCGGCGTGGCCTGCATCGAACAGGCGCGCGCGCTGCAACGTCGCAGCGGCTTCAGCCAGTTCCCCGCGTCCGGCCAGCGCGCGCGCATGCTGCAGCAGATCGCTCAGTGCATCCTCGCGCCCCTCCAGAGCGGGCAGGTTGTCCGGCTGCAGTGCCAGGATGCGCTGGAACAGCGGCAACGCACTGCTGTCGCCATCGTCCAGCCGGCCGGCCGCGAACGCATTGCGGGCCTGGGCCAGCAACGCGCCGATACCGGCGCCGGCGCTACGCCGCGCCTGCAGTTGGCGGGCCACGGCGTCGGCGTCGCCCTGCGGCACCTGCAGCTCGCGGGCCAGCGCCAGTGACTGCGCGCTGCCCTCGAGATCGTCGCCCTGCAGCTTGTCGCGGGCCTGCTGCAGTGCTGCCGCGGCGGTTCGTGCAAGGCCCTGGCGCGCCTGCGGCCGATCGCCATCCAGTGCCAGCACCGCCTGGTAGCGCTCCCGCGCACCACTGCCGTCGGCCGCACTCAGCCGGCCGGCGGCGAGCGCGCGATCGCCTTCGACCAGCAGCTGTTCGATCTGCGGCTCGTCCCAGAACCAGTCGGCCAGCGGCTTGCGCAGCAGCACCAGCAGCACGAACACCGCCAGCGCCGCGACCAGCGCCCATCGCCAGACCCGCCGCGCATGACGTGCCTGCAGCCACCACCAGCGGCCTTCGCGGCGGACGCGATCCAGCGCAGGGTGTTCAGCGCCATGCGGGCGATGCGGGGGCTCGCGTTCCATGCGTGCAGGGTAGCCGGGGCGGCGTGAAGCTCAGCCGAGGCGACGCGCCTCGCTCACACCCGGCAGCGCGTCCAGCTTGCCCAGCAGGTTCGACAACTGGTCGTAGTCGCTGACCTTCAGCCTCAGGCGCAGATGGGCACGGCCACTGTTGCGCACGTTGTCACTGTGGATGTCGAGCACGTAGGCGTCTTCCTGGGCGATCAGGTTGGTGATGTCCTTCAGCAGCCAGCGGCGGTCGACCGCATCGACCACCACGTCCACCTCGTAGCCGCCCCCGGCCTGGCCCCATTCCACCGGCAGGATGCGCTGCGGGCTGGTGGCCGCCAGCCGGGCCAGCGCGGCACAGTCTGCCCGGTGCACGGTGACACCGCGGCTACGGGTGAGGTAGCCGACGATCGGTTCGCCGGCCACCGGCTGGCAGCAGCGCGCCAGCTGCACCAGCAGATTGCCCACGCCCTGCACCGTGAACTTGGACTTGCCCAGGTTCTCGCGGCGGGCGGTCGGGCGCGGAAGCGCCGGCGCAGGGGCCGGCTGGCTGGCCGCGCGCTCTGCCTCCAGCAGCGTACGGCTGACCTGGTTCGGGCCGGTGTCGCCCAGCGCCACCTGGATGTAGAGGTCGTCAACGCTGTCGGCATGGAACTTCTTCGCCGCCACCGCCAGATCCGAATGCTGCAGCCCCAGGCGCTTCAGCTCGCGCTCGAGCAGTTCGCGCCCGGCCTGCACGTTGCGCGCGCGGTCCAGCTTGTGGAACCAGCTGCGCACCTTTTCGCGCGAGCGGTTGCTGGCCAGGAAGCCCAGCGCGGGCATCAGCCAGTCGCGGCGGGGGTCGGCCTCCTTGCCGGTGAGGATCTCGACACGGTCGCCGCTGCGCAGGCGATAGGTCAGCGGCACGATGCGGCCATTGACCTTGGCGCCACGGCAGCGGTGGCCCACCATCGTATGTACCTGGTAGGCGAAATCGAGCGGCGTGGCCCCCTGGGGCAGGTCCAGCACCTCGTCCTTCGGGCTGAGCGCATAGACCCGGTCCTCGGTCAGCTCGGCGTCGAGTGCCCCGGCCAGTTCATTGCCCTGCCCGTCCTGCGCCTGCTCCAGCAGCTGGCGCATCCAGGTGATCTTGCGATCGAACGACTTTTCCGCGCCCTTGCCGCCTTCCTTGTACTTCCAGTGCGCGGCCACGCCCAGCTCGGCCTGGGAATGCATCTCGTGGGTGCGGATCTGCACTTCGATCGTGCGCCCTTCCGGGCCGACCACGGCGGTGTGCAGCGAACGGTAGTCGTTGGCCTTCGGGCGTGCGATGTAATCGTCGAACTCGCTCGGCACCGGGGCCCACAGCGCATGCACCACACCCAGCGCGGCGTAGCAGGCGGCGACGTCGTCGACCATCACCCGCACCGCGCGGATGTCGTACAGCTGGTCGAACGCCAGCCGCTTCTTCTGCATCTTCCGCCAGATGCTGTAGATGTGCTTGGGGCGGCCACTCACTTCGGCATGGATGCCCTGTGCGGCCAGCTCGCGCGACAGCTGCTTCTTCACGTTCTGCACGTAGCGCTCGCGCGCCACGCGGGTTTCGTCCACTTCGCGCGCGATGCGGCGGTAGGTTTCCGGCTCCAGGTGGCGGAACGCCAGGTCCTCCAGCTCCCACTTCAGCTGCCAGATGCCCAACCGGTTGGCCAGCGGCGCATGGATGTCGCGGGTCAGCTGCGCCAGCGCCCGGCGCTGCTCGTCGTCCAGCTTGTCGGCAGCGCGCATTCTCGCCAGCTGCCGGGCCAGCAGGATCGGCACCACGCGCAGGTCGCGGATGATCGCCAGCAGCAGGCGGCGCAGGCCCTCGCTGTTGCGCCCGGCCTCGCGGCCAGCATGCAGCGCCCAGACCGGATCGGCGGCGTCCTGGCCGTCGAGCAGGCCGATCACCGCCGCCTTGTGGTTGCCCAGCGGCAGCTGGTCCAGGCTGGCGCGCAGGCCGGGCAGGTCGAACAACAGCGCGGCAACCACCGCGCCTTCGTCGGCCGAGAGCATCGACAGTGCATCGAGGGTATCTCCCAGCACCGACCAGCTGGCGCGCATCTGGTGGTCGCACTCCGGTGCTTCCCAGTGTTCGCGCAGGGCCTGGCGCAGCGGAGCGGGCAGCACCGCGGCGGAGGGACGGTTCAACAAGGCATCCAGGCCGGGGACAGAAGCGCGGTTCACAGCATCGAGCAGGCAAGACAGAGGTTCCTACACTAGCGCCGGCGCCGTTCAGGGACAATCACCGCAGCCACCATCACCCGGCATGAAGACATGCCGCTACACTCGCCGGCAAACCCAGGAGAGTTCCGCCATGCCCTCGATCGCCCCACGTTTCCGTCCACGGCTGCTGGCCTGCGCCGCACTGCTGCTGTCCCTGTCGGCGCCTGCGCTGGCCCAGCGCGTGGTGGACGGTGACCTGCAGCAGCAGATGTCGCCGACCGAATTCAAGGCGGCCGGCCTGGACAAGCTGAGCGCGCAGGAACTGGCCACGCTCAACCGCTGGCTGCAGGGCAAGGTTGAAGCGGCGACGACCCAGGCTGTGGCAGCGGTACGCGAAGAAGCCCGCGAACAGGGCCGCCAGGAAGTGATCGTGAAGAACCGCGGGTTCTTCGATTTCGGCAGCAGCGAGCCGATCACCGGCGTGCTGCAGGGCGAGTTCCGTGGCTTCGGCAAGGGCCGCGTCTACGTGCTGGACAACGGCCAGGAATGGGAGCAGACCGACAGCACCAGCGTGGTCGGCGTGCGCAAGCAATCGCCCAAGGTCAGCATCAAGCCCGGCGTGATGGGCGTGTGGTACATGAAGGTGGAAGGCGTGAACAGCCAGCCCAAGGTGCGCCGCTCCAAGTAGTGGATCCACGCCACGCGTGGATGACATTCCACCGTACCCCGCCGGTCATCATCCGGCGGGGTCGGGTCGGGGGTTACGAGGCCTGGCGCAGTGCCGTCACCCGCTGCGCCAGCTTCTTCGCCGAAATGCCGGTACGTGCCCCCAGCTCCTGCGCGAACAGTGACACCCGCAGCTCTTCCAGGTCCCAGCGCAGCGCCTGCCATTGCGGGCGATCGCGCAGGCCCTGCTGCTCTGCCGTTTCCAGCGCTTCCAGGAACGGATGCAGTTCCAGCATGCGTGCCTGGTCACGTGGCGGATCACGCTTGGCGCGTTCGGTGCGCAGGATCATGGCCTTCAGGTAGCGCGGATACTGCGCCAGCGCGTCGGCCGGCGTATCGCGCAGGAAACCGGGGTGGATCAGCCCGGCCAGCTGCGCTTCCATGTCGTCCAGGTTGCCGCGCGCCCAGCCCATCAGCGGCGCCTCCAGCATCGGCTTCAGTTCGGCCACCAGCGCCAGGATGGTCTCGGCCAGCTTCAGCCGCGACATCGCCTCGCCAAACAGGGCCTTGGCAGCGTGTTCGCGGCGCTGCTCGAACGCCGTCGCATCGCGGATTTCCTCCAGGCCCTCGGCCAGCACTGCATTCATCGCCGCATCGACCAGGTCGCCGCGCAGCCGCTCCTGCGATTCGATCGCCGCGTAGAGAAGACCGGTCTTGGCACCGACCGGCAACTGCTTGCGCGCCTGCTTCACCTTGTCGGCCAGGGCGATCTCCAGCAACCGGCGCACACCCAGCGGGTGCGCCTCCTGCGCCTGCTGCCGATCGGCGAAGATGCGCAGCGCCACGCTGTCGCCTTCATCGAGCAGCGCCGGATAGGCCGGCACGCCGGCTTCGCCAGGCACCTGCAGCGGGATCGGCGTGGCCGGGAACGTACGCAGGCCATCGGCCGCCATCTCGCGGCCAGCGCGTGCAGCGAAGGCATCACCGGCACGGCCGCCAAACTTCGCGCGCAGCGCGTCCAGATCACGCGAGGTGGCCAGCACTTTGCCCTGTTCGTCGCGCAGGCGCAGATTCATGTGCAGGTGCGGTTCGATCGAACCCGGCTCGAAATCGAGCGCGGTCACGGTGGCACCGGTTGCACGTGACAGGAAACGCGCCAGTTCGCCGATGATGGCATCGGCGCTGGGCTGCGGGAACGCCTCGTAGAACGCGCGGCCGAAGTCCGGCGCCGGCACGTAGTTGCGGCGCATTGCCTTGGGCAGGCTGCGGATCAGTGCCGAGGCCTTGTCGGCGACGAAGCCCGGCGCCAGCCAGCCCAGCTGCACCGGGTCCAATGCATTGAGCAGGTGCAGCGGCACGTCCAGGGTCACGCCGTCATCGTCGGCACCCGGCTCGAAGCGGTAGTGCAGCGGCAGCCGCGCCTGGCCCAGCGCCAGGTATTTCGGGTAGCGCTCCTGCTCACTGCCCTCTCCGGGCAGCAAGTCTGCGAGCGACCAGTGCAGGGTCTTGCGCTGTTCCGGCGCCAGCCCCTTCCACCAGGCATCCAGGCCCGCAACCGAATGGATCTGCGGCGGCACCCGGTCCAGGTACCAGCGCGCCTGCCAGTCCTCGTCGGCGACGATGCCGGCGCGACGCAGCTTGGCTTCCTCCTCGCGGGCGACCTCCAGCACTTTCTGGTTGTCGGCCACGAAACTGGCGCGGGTGTTGATCTCGCCGGTCACCAATGCCTGGCGCACGAAGATGTCATGTGCCTCGCCCGGCTCGATGCGGCCGTAATGCACCGGCTTCTTCGGCGCCAGCACCAGGCCGAACAGGCTGATCTGCTCGGACGCCAGCACCTGTCCCTGTGCGCGCGACCAGTGCGGATCGAAGTGCTTGCGCAACAGCAGGTGCGGCAGCTCGGCAATCACCCAGTCCGGTTCGATCGCGGCCAGGGTCATGCCCCACACCTTCTGCGTATCCAGCAGATTGGCCACCAGCAGCCACGGCGGCGGCCGCTTGGACAGCGCCGAACCCGGGAACGGCAGGAAGCGGCGCTGGCGTGGCGCCTGGAAATCGCCCTTCTCGGTGCGGTGGCCGATCTGCGTCGGCAGGCCCGCCACCAGCGCCCGGTGCAGGGTCTGGTAGGCAGCGGCGCGCACGCGTTCGCTGAAACCGCCGCCAACCGGCGCCTGTTCCTTCTGAGCGCGCACGGCCACCGGCGCCGGTGCAGTCTCCGCCTTGCCTTCGCGGGCCAGGCGCGCGGCGCGGTGCAGCTGGCCCCGGGTGGCTTTCACCGCCGCCGCGTCATCACGCGCCGGGGCCGGCGCACTGCTGCCGGCCAGCAACGGCGCCATCGACGCCTCGCTGGCCTCCTCCTTCCAGCCCAGTTCCTCGCACAGCAGCCGCAGCTGGCGATGCAGCTCGCGCCACTCGCGCATGCGCAGGAAGCCGAGGAAATGACGTCCGCACCAGTCGCGCAGCTTGGACTGGGTCAGGTCTTCATGGGCCTGCCGGTAGGCATCCCACAGGCGCAGCACGCCAACGAACTCGGAGCGGCCATCGGCAAACTGCGCGTGCGCGCTGTCGGCCGCACCACGCGCTTCGGGTGGGCGTTCGCGCGGGTCCTGGATGCCCAGGAACGAGGCGATCACCAGCATCGGCCGCAGGCAGCCGGCAGCTTGCGCGGCCACCAGCATGCGCGCAAGCTTCACGTCCACCGGCAGGCGTGCCATCTGCTTGCCGATGGTGGTCATGCGCCGCTCGGCGTCGATCGCGCCCAGTTCGGTCAGTTGCTGCCAGCCATCGGCCACCGCACGCTCGTCCGGTGCCTCCAGGAACGGGAATTCCTCGATCCGGCCCAGGCCCAGCTGCAGCATGCGCAGGATCACCCCGGCCAGGCTGGAGCGGCGGATTTCCGGATCGGTGAACTCCGGCCGCGCCTGGAAATCGGATTCGGCGTACAGGCGGTAGCAGATACCTTCGGCGATACGGCCGCAGCGGCCCTTGCGCTGGTTGGCGCTGGCCTGCGAGATCGGCTCGATGTGCAGGCGGTCCAGCTTGTTGCGCGGGCTGTAGCGCTTGACGCGGGCGAAGCCCGGATCGACCACGTAACGGATGCGCGGCACCGTCAGCGAGGTTTCGGCCACGTTGGTGGCCAGCACGATGCGCCGGTTCGGCCCGGGGTTGAACACCCGGTCCTGGTCCTGGTTGGACAGGCGCGCGTACAGCGGCAGCACCTCGGTATTACGGTACTTGCGCCGTTCCAGCGACTGGTGCGCATCGCGGATCTCGCGCTCGCCCGGCAGGAAGATCAGTACGTCGCCGCGCGCATCCAGGCGGGTGATCTCGTCAATGGCCGACACGATGGCGTCGTTGACGGTGCGTTCGCCCTGGTCTTCGCCCTCGCCTTCCAGCGCGCGGTAGCGCACTTCCACCGGATAGGTACGGCCTTCGACGCTGATCACCGGCGCATTGTCGAAATGCTGGGCGAAGCGCTCGGTGTCGATGGTGGCCGAAGTGACGATCAGCTTCAGGTCCGGGCGCTTGCGCAGCAGCTGCTTCAGGTAGCCCAGCAGGAAATCGATGTTGAGGCTGCGTTCGTGCGCCTCGTCGACGATGATCGTGTCGTAGTTCGACAGCCAGCGGTCACTGGCGATCTCCGCCAGCAGGATGCCGTCGGTCATGAACTTGATGCGGCTGTCTTCGCTGACCTTGTCATTGAAGCGCACCTGGTAGCCGACCAGCTGGCCCAGTTCACTCTGCAGTTCCTGTGCCACGCGGCTGGCCACCGCACGTGCGGCAATCCGTCGCGGCTGGGTGCAGCCGATCATGCCGGCCTGGCCACGGCCGGCGGCCAAGCACAGTTTCGGCAGCTGGGTGGTCTTGCCCGAGCCGGTTTCACCGGCGATCACCACCACCTGATGTTCGCGGATCAGCCCGATGATGGCGTCGGCTTCACGCGCAATCGGCAGCTGCGGGTCCAGAGTAATGGACGGCTGCTGTTGCGCCCGCACCTGCCGGCGCTGCACCGACGCCTGCAAGGCCTGCTCGAAGGTGGCGGCCAGTGCCGCATCCTGTGGCTTGGCCTGGCAACGCGAGAGCATCCCCAGCAAACGGCCCCGGTCGCGGCTCATGGCGCCGTCGATGGCGGCACGCTGTTGGCGCAGGCGGGGCGATGGATTTTTTTCGATAGAGTTCATCAATCGGTTCGTTCAAAACTTTGAAAGCGACCAGTCATCACGACCGGTTTATTGTGAAGGCCAACGATTCCACAAGGAGGAACCCCATGGCGAAGACCAAGAGCACGACCAAGGCCAAGACCGGCAAGCAGAAGCTTGCTGCGGCGGCACCGTCGGCACCGAACATCGATATCGGGATCACCCAGGGCGACCGCAAGAAGATCGCCGACGGTCTGTCGCGCTTCCAGGCCGATGCGTTCACGCTCTACCTGAAGACGCACAACTTCCATTGGAACGTGACCGGGTCGATGTTCAACTCGCTGCACACCATGTTCGAGACGCAGTACACCGAGCAGTGGGCGGCACTGGACGACGTGGCCGAGCGCATCCGCGCGCTGGGCTTCAATGCCCCGGGCTCCTACCGGGAATTCGCTGCGCTGACCTCGATCGCCGAGGAACCGGGCCTGACCGACAGTGCGGACTGGCGTGAAATGGTACGCCAGTTGGTGGTCGCCAACGAAGCAGTCTGCCGTACGGCGCGTGAAGTGCTGGAGGTGGCGGCCAAGGGTGACGACGCCCCGACCGAGGATCTGATGACCCAGCGGCTGCAGACACACGAGAAGTACGCCTGGATGCTGCGTTCCCTGCTCCAGTAAGGGTTGGGGGTATTCGGCAGGGCTGCGCCCTGCACCCGCAGAGGCCTTGAATCAAAGGCCAGAGCCAGAGCAGAAGCTGGTTTCCTGAGGGTTGGCGGGGTGGATCCGGTGGCAGGGGACGCCGTAAACCCGTCCTTGGGGGCTTGGCCGCGGCATCCATGCCGCGGACACCCCTGCCACCGGCCCCACCCCGCCTTCGACAGTTTTCCGCGATCTGCCAGCAAAGCCAGTGGGGTCGGATCCGTTTTCCGCAGGAAAACGGATCCGACCCCATTTTGTTTGTCGATATCTGACAGATTTCATCCACGCATGGCGTGGATGGATCCACCGTCACCGGGAAACTGTCGGGGGTGGGGCTGTGTGGGCTTGCAGGACCGTTGGCGCCATGGATGGCGCCATCGAGCCCCCAAGGACGGGTTTACGGCGTGTCCTGCAAGCCCACACCGCCCCGCCCAGCCAGAAGACACCCCAGAGCCGGCTGTTGCCTTTGACGTTGCTCTGGCTTGTAGCAGGTGCAGGGCGCAGCCCTGCCGACTCCCCCGCCGGGGTAAACTAGCCGGATGGCTTCCCGTCCCGCGCACGACCTGCTCCAACGCGTCTTTGGTTACGACGATTTCCGTGGTCCGCAGCAGGACATCGTGGAGCATGTGGCTGCCGGTCATGATGCCCTGGTACTGATGCCCACCGGCGGTGGCAAGTCGCTGTGCTACCAGGTCCCGGCCCTGCTGCGTGACGGATGTGGCATCGTCATCTCGCCGCTGATCGCGCTGATGCAGGACCAGGTCGAAGCCCTGCGCCAGCTCGGCGTGCGTGCCGAGTACCTGAATTCAACCCTGGATGCCGAGACCGCCGGCCGCGTCGAGCGCGAACTGCTCGCGGGTGAGCTGGACATGCTCTATGTCGCTCCCGAGCGGCTGCTGACCGGCCGCTTCCTGTCGCTGTTGTCGCGCAGCCAGATCGCCCTGTTCGCCATCGACGAAGCCCACTGCGTGTCGCAGTGGGGCCACGACTTCCGCCCGGAATACCGCCAGCTGACCGTACTGCACGAGCGCTGGCCGCAGATCCCGCGGATCGCGCTCACCGCCACCGCCGACCCGCCGACCCAGCGCGAGATCGCCGAGCGCCTGGATCTGCAGGAAGCACGCCACTTCGTCAGCTCCTTCGACCGCCCCAACATCCGCTACACCGTGGTGCAGAAGGACAACGCGCGCAAGCAGCTGACCGATTTCCTGCGCGGCCACCGTGGCGAGGCCGGCATCGTCTACTGCATGTCGCGGCGCAAGGTCGAGGAGACCGCTGAATTCCTCTGCGGCCAGGGCTTCAACGCCCTGCCCTACCACGCCGGCCTGCCGCCGGAAGTGCGCGCGAACAACCAGCGCCGCTTCCTGCGCGAGGACGGCATCGTCATGTGCGCCACCATCGCCTTCGGCATGGGCATCGACAAGCCGGACGTGCGCTTCGTGGCGCATACCGACCTGCCCAAGTCGATGGAAGGCTACTACCAGGAAACCGGCCGCGCTGGTCGTGATGGTGAAGCTGCCGAGGCCTGGCTGTGCTACGGCCTGGGCGACGTGGTACTGCTCAAGCAGATGATCGAACAATCCGAGGCCGGCGAAGAACGCAAGCAGCTGGAGCGGGGCAAGCTCGATCACCTGCTGGGCTACTGCGAATCCATGCAGTGCCGCCGCCAGGTGCTGCTGGCCGGTTTCGGCGAGACCTATCCCCAGCCGTGCGGCAACTGCGACAACTGCCTGACGCCGCCGGCCTCGTGGGACGCGACCATTCCGGCGCAGAAGGCGCTGAGCTGTGTCTACCGCACTGGCCAGCGCTTCGGCGTCGGCCACCTGATCGACGTCCTGCGTGGCAGCGAGAACGAGAAGGTGAAGCAGCAGGGCCACGACAAGCTCAGCACCTACGCCATCGGCCGCGATCTGGATGCGCGCACCTGGCGCAGCGTGTTCCGCCAGCTGGTCGCCGCCAGCCTGCTGGAAGTGGACAGCGAGGGCCACGGTGGCCTGCGTTTGACCGATGCCAGCCGTGACGTGTTGACCGGCCGCCGCCAGATCAGCATGCGCCGCGACCCGGCCAGCAGCACCAGCGGACGCGAGCGCAGTGCGCAGCGCACCGGCTTGTCGGTACTGCCGCAGGACCTGGCACTGTTCAACGCCCTGCGCGGCCTGCGTGCCGAACTGGCGCGCGAACAGAACGTGCCTGCCTTCGTGATCTTCCACGACAGCACCCTGCGCAACATCGCCGAGCAGCGCCCGACCAGCCTGGATGAACTGGCCCGGGTCGGCGGCATCGGCGGCACCAAGCTGAGCCGCTACGGCCCGCGCCTGGTCGAGATCGTGCGCGAAGAAGGGTAACGCCCGGCTCCCTGTAGCACCGAGCCCACGCTCGGCTGCCGTGGCCGCAGAAGCAGCCGAGCGCGGGTTCGGCTCTACATTGGTGCCGGTCCAACCTTGAACCGGCCATTCAGCCGGAAGTGCATCCACGGCCGCTTGCGGCTAGATTAGCGCCATGTCCCTCGCCTCGACCCTGCTCCGTGTCGTGCTCATGCTCAGCCTGCTGCTCAACGGGCTGAACGCGGCCATGGCCAGCGGTCACGAGGAAATGGGCCGGATGGCCCACGCGGCAGCCGCCCTTGAAGGCGGCAATGCCGACTGCCACCACCACGCCGCCATGCACGCCGATCAGGCCCCGCAGGCCAAGGCCCCCGCCCACGACGCCCACTGCCAGATCAAGGACTGCGTGCGCAGCTGCGCCCAGCACCCGCTGCTGGTGGTGCAGGCGTTGCCGTTCATGGCCGGCCCGGCGTTGTCGCTGGCACCGCAGCCGATGCCGGCCACCGGCCGCCCGTCGCCGCCGCTGCCGCCGATCTCACGCCCTCCCATCGGCTGATTCCACACGCACTGTGCGCCCTGCGCACCGGAGCCGGCGGCCTGCCGGCGTCTTTCCGTGTCTGGAGTCTCCACCATGAATACCCGCAATCCCCCCGGTCCGGGCGCTGTGCCCATGCCGTCGCGCCGCCTGTTCGTGCAGGGCCTGGCCGCCGGTGGCGTGGTCGCCGGCATCGCCGCTGTCGGCGTGCCGCAGCGCGCGCTCGCCGCCGCCACTGCCGCCCCACGGTTGGCCGGTGCCCCTGCCGTGCTCAGCGATACCCGCATCGAACTGGCCATCGGCGAATCGCTGGCCAATTTCACCGGCCGCACCCGCCCGGCGATCACCGTCAACGGCTCGTTGCCGGCCCCGATCCTGCGCTGGCGCGAAGGCCAGACCGTGGACCTGTTCGTGCGCAACACGCTGGAACGCCACCCGACCTCCATCCACTGGCACGGCATCCTGCTGCCGGCCAACATGGACGGCGTGCCGGGCCTGAGCTTCAACGGCATCGGCCCCGGCGAGACCTACCACTACCACTTCCAGCTGAAGCAGTCGGGCACCTACTGGTACCACAGCCACTCGATGTTCCAGGAACAGGCCGGCCTGTACGGCGCGCTGATCATCGACCCGGCCGAACCGGCGCCGTACCACCACGACCGCGAGCACGTGATCATGCTGTCGGACTGGACCGACATGGATCCGGGCGCGCTGTTCCGGCGCATGAAGAAGCTGGCCGAGCACGACAACTACTACAAGCGCACCGTGCCCGACTTCCTGCGCGACGCGAAACGCGACGGTTGGTCCGCGGCGCTGTCCGACCGTGGCATGTGGGGCCGGATGCGGATGACGCCCACCGATATCTCCGATATCAACGCGCATACCTACACCTACCTGATGAACGGCACCGCCCCAGCCGGCAACTGGACCGGGCTGTTCCGCAGCGGCGAGAAGGTGCTGCTGCGTTTCATCAACGGCGCCTCGATGACCTACTTCGATGTGCGCATCCCCGGCCTGAAGATGACCGTGGTGGCCGCCGACGGCCAGTACATCCATCCGGTCAGCATCGACGAATTCCGCATCGCGCCGGCCGAGACCTACGACGTGCTGGTCGAACCCACCGGCCAGGACGCCTTCACCATCTTCTGCCAGGACATGGGCCGCACCGGCTACGCCGCCGGCACGCTGGCGGTGCGCCACGGGCTGCAGGCCCCGATTCCCGCGCGCGACCCACGCCCGTTGCTGACGATGAGCGACATGGGGCACGACATGGGCAGTGGTGGCCATGGTGGCCACGACATGGCCGCGATGAAGGGCATGGAGGGTGGCTGCGGCGCCAGCATGGGCCACGGTGCGCACGGCGGTGGCGATGCTGCCGGCAAGGCACCGAAGCATCCGGCCAGCGAGCGCAACAACCCGCTGGTGGACATGCAGAGCTCGGCCACCGAACCGAAGCTGGACGACCCCGGCATTGGTCTGCGCGACAACGGCCGCCAGGTGCTGACCTACGGCGCGATGCGCAGCCTGTTCGAAGACCCGGATGGCCGCGAGCCGAGCCGCGAGATCGAGCTGCACCTGACCGGCCACATGGAGAAGTTCTCCTGGTCGTTCGATGGCGTCCCGTTCGCCAGCGCCGAGCCGCTGCGGCTGAACTACGGCGAGCGCATGCGCATCGTGCTGGTCAACGACACCATGATGCAGCACCCGATCCACCTGCACGGCGTGTGGAGCGATCTGGAAAACGCGCAAGGTGAGTTCCAGGTCCGCAAGCACACCATCGACATGCCGCCGGGCACCCGCCGCAGCTATCGCGTGCGCGCCGATGCACTCGGCCGCTGGGCCTACCACTGCCATCTGCTGTACCACATGGAAGCGGGCATGATGCGCGAAGTGAGGATCGAAGAATGAGCCGTTCACTGCTTTCCCCCAGCCTGCTGGCCCTGGGCCTCGCCGCCGCGTTGCCGGTGTTCGCGCAGTCGCACGCCGGCCATGACATGGGCGCGATGAACGCGCCTGCGAAGAGCGCGAAGACCCCGGCCGAACCGGTCGATCACTCAAAGATGGATCATTCGGAGATGGACATGGGTGCGGCGGATCAGGCCGGCATGGACCACTCCATGATGGACCACTCGAAGATGGACCATGGCTCGATGCAGCCAGCGGCGATGGACCATTCGCAGATGGACCACGGGGCGATGGGCCATGGCACGCCTGCACCCACCGAACCGCGCGAACCGATCCCGGTCCCGACCGATGCCGACCGCGCTGCCGCCTTCCCGCCGATCGCGCATGGCGCGATGGAACACGCGCCGGAGATCAACAGCCTGCTGCTGATCGACCGGCTTGAGCATTGGGATGGCAAGAGCAGCAACGGCCAAGCATGGGAAGCCACCGGCTGGATCGGCGGCAACATCAACCGCCTGTGGCTGCGCACCGATGGCGAACGCAGCCGCGGCCGCACCGAATCGTCGTCACTGGAAGCACTGTATGGCCGCAGCGTGTCGCCGTGGTGGGACGTGCTGGTCGGCGTGCGCCAGGACTTCCGCCCGTCCGACTCGCGCACATGGGCGGCCATCGGCATCCAGGGTCTGGCGCCGTACAAGTTCGAAAGCTCGGCCACGCTGTACATGGGCTCCGGCGGCCAGGTGCTGGCCAAGGCCGAGGTCGAGTACGACGTGCTGCTGACCAACCGATTGATCCTGCAGCCGCTGCTGGAAGCTACCGTTGCGGCCAAGGACGAGCAGGAGTACGGCATCGGCCGTGGCCTGAACAAGGTAGAGGCCGGCCTGCGCCTGCGCTACGAGTTCAGCCGTCGCTTCGCGCCCTACATCGGCATCAGTCACGAACGCAGTTTTGGCGACACCGCCGACTATGCCGGTGACCACGCGCGCGACACGCGCTGGGTGGCCGGCGTGCGCATGTGGTTCTGAGCAGCGGATCGTGAGCAATGGCCAGCCCCGGCAGCCGCCGGGGCCGGCTACACTGCGCCACGTTCCAATGCAGGCACCGCCATGTCGTTGCAGATCCGCCGCGCCACCCTTGCCGATGTCGATGCGCTGTCGGCGATCGCCATCGCCACGTACAACGAAACCTGGGGCGATTCCTATCCGCCGCAGGAGCTGCACGATTTCCTGCAGGCGCACTACAGCAGCGAACCGCAGCGCATCGAACTGTCCGACCCACGCAGTGCCATCTGGCTGTTGCTGGACGGTGACGCCGTGGTCGGCTACCTGGCCGCGGGTGCCAACACCTTGCCGCACACGGATGCATGCGAAGGTGACATCGAACTGAAGCGGTTCTACATCCTGGCCGGACACCAGAACGGCGGACATGGTGCACGCATGATGGACGCGTTCATGGCGTGGCTGGACCAGCCGCAGCGCCGCACCCTGTGGGTAGGCGTGTGGGAAGAGAATTTCGGCGCGCAGCGCTTCTACGCGCGCTATGGCTGCAGCAAGGTTGGCGAGTACGACTTCATCGTGGGCGATACCCACGACCGCGAGTTCATCCTGCGTCGGCCGTGATCACGCGCCCCATGTAGAGTCAAGCTTGCTCGACTGTTAGCGCCAAACGTCGAGCATGGCTCGACGCTACAAACTAGAAATCGAACAACTCCGACAGGAAGCTGTCCTTCTTCTTTTTCTTGTAGCCGTGTCCCCGGTTGTCCTCGTAGCGCTGGCCGAGGTGGCGGGTATCACGGTGCGTCACCGGTGGCGGCGCGGACGCCGGCTGAGCCTGCACGGGCGCTGGCGGAGGTACTGCAGCACCGGCGCCTGCACGTTCGATGATCTTGTCCAGCTCGCCACGATCCAGCCACACACCGCGGCAACTCGGGCAGTAATCAATCTCGATGCCATGGCGTTCGGCCATCTGCAGCGTCTGGGTCTTGCACACGGGGCACAGCATCGGCATTGCTCCTGTCGGTCTGGTTTCGACTGTACCTGCACCGCGATGACTGTGCGGCAACGCGTGACCGATGGCACAGGGACTTCCGGCGGGTGTCCACATGCATACCGCGTGGCACGCTGCGTCCTTGTTCCGCAGGGAATGCGTACATGACCGTGTTGTCCCGCCTGCCCACCACCGCACGCCTGTTGCTGGTGCTGCTGGGTGTCGGCCTTGGCCTGAACCTGCGCGATATCGCCACGGCCATCGGCACACCGATTCCCGCACTGCCCATCCCCTATGGCGGCAGCCTGTTGGACAACGCGCTGGCGGTACTGGTGGCACTGCTGCTGGCCGCGCTGCTGCGGCGCCGTGGCATGAGCCTGCTGGCCAGCCTCGGGCTGCGCACAAACGGCTGGAGCGGTCCAATGTGGGTGTTGCTGGCCAGCCTGCCCTGCTGGCTCGGCCTGGCGCTGCTCGGCACGCCGAACACCGCGCTGACCGTCTTGGATGCCACGATGCTGGCGGTGCTGTTCCCGCTGGCCGAGGAAGTGCTCTTCCGCGGCTTGGGCTTCGTGCTGCTGGTGAAGATCGTGCGCGGCCCCTGGCCATGGCTTGCACTGCCGCAGGCGCTGTTGTTCGGCATGGTGCACTGGCTCGGCTTCGGCGGGTTCGACGGTGGCGGCATCGCGCTGTTCGTCGGCGCGGTGATCGCCCTGGGCGGCTTCATCTTCGCCTGGCTCGACCACCTTGACGGCAACACGCTCTGGTGCGGCCTGGTCCTGCATGTTTCGATGAACCTGGCCTGGAATGTGTTCAGCCTCGATGACGCCCTCGCATTGGGCTGGCAGGCCACCAGCCTGCGCATCGGCACCGCCCTGCTCGCGGTCGCGGTGCTGGCCTGGCACGTGCGGCTTCGGCGCCAAAGAAGCCTGTAACGCCCGCTTAGCTTGCCGTGCACGTCGGGATCACTACCGGCTTGCGCATACTTGCGCGCCTTTTCACCGTTGCTGTCCGGAGTTGTCGCGTCATGTTGCTGTCCAAGCGCCACGTTGAACCCCGCGTCCTGCTCATCGAGGACGCCGAGGAAACCCGCGAACTGAGCCGGCTGGCGCTGGAAAGCCAGGCCTGCCACGTAGTGGGCGTGAGCTCTGCCGAAGCGGCGCTGGGCCTGCTGGCCGCCGGTGAGCGTTTCGACCTGCTGTTCACCGACGTGAATCTGGGCGCGATCAGTGGCATTGAAGCCGCCAACCGGGTCCGTGGCCTGTATCCCCAGCTGCCGATCCTGGTGACGTCGGGCATGGACCAGCACCAGGTGCTGCCGCAGCTGCGCGACGGCATCCATTTCCTGCCCAAGCCGTACAACATGAGCGAACTGCTCGACGCCATCCGGCTGTGCTTCCGGCACGCCGATGTGGGCGTATTGACCGGGCCGGATGCACAGGCGGCCTGAGGCATTCATCCACGCATGGCGTGGATCTACTGCAATGGCCCTGTAGATCCACGCCATGCGTGGATGGCGCCCATCATCAACCGCTGCTGTACGGTCCGGTACCCGGGAACACCTTCAGCAGTGCGCGGGTGATCATGTCCGGGTAGACGGTGAAGTGATCCTCGTCATCGATCACCATGTTCTCCACCTTCAACGATCGCCCGCTGCTGCGCAGCTGCTCGGCGAATTCGGCGTTGTGGCGCAGCATGTCGTTGCGGGTGAAGTAGCGCGGTTCGGGCTTGACCGTTTCAAAGCTGCCCACCGACAGCACCACCGTGGTCGGCTGCGCCGGCGCCTTGGCTTCGGCCTGCATGCGCGGCACCCGATGGTCGTCGAACCACAGCGATGGGCTGGACAGGATGTAGGTGCGGAACATGTCCGGGCGCGTGGTCAGCACATAGGCGCCGAACAGGCCACCATAGGAATGACCCGCATAGGCACGCCGCGCCGGATCGGTGCGGTAGCGCGCATCGATCATCGGCAGTACCTGCCCAGCGAGGAAATCGCGGTAGTGCGCCGCGCCGCCGTAGCTGACGTCATCGCTGTAATCACGCGGATCGGTACGCGCCGGGTCGCTGGGCGTGTAATCGCGCGAGCGGCTCTGCTTGGAGGTCAGGCCTTCCTGCGGCGGCAGCCCGACCAGGATGAAATCCTCGATGTTGACGCCCTTCTGCCCGACCATGTTGCGCACGCTGCGCACCAGCGGGAAGCTGTACAGCGCATCGGTCACGTACAGCACCGGGTAGTGCTTTTCCGGATGCGCCGCATAGTCGGCCGGCAGCGCCACCCAGACCGGATAGTCGCGGCCGACCGGGTCGTGCACGCGCAGCGCTTCGGTGTCCAGCAGCACCACACCCGGCGTGGCACTCGGCGCACTGTCCTTCGCTTCACTCTGCACTGCGGGCGGCGCGACCGACATCGCACAGCCACTCACGGCCAGGCAGGCCGCCACACTCCATCCACGCACACGCTGCATCCACACGCTCCCGTTGCGGGCGGCGCACCCGATGGCGCCGCTGCCGCATCGTTGCATGGTGTGCAGGCGGGTACCAGTGCGGTCAGGGCGAGGCCGGCGGCGGCGCCGGGAACAGCGTGCGCAGCGCCTGCAATGCGGCCGGGTGATAGATGGTGGCGTGGGTTTCCTCCGGCAACGGCAGGTACTTCACCAGCGGCGACGGCGACGCCTGTTGCAGCAGCGTGGCCAACTGCGCGGCGGACGCAGCCAGCTCTGGCTGCCCACTGCTGGCCAGGAACACGCGCGGCTGCGCACGCGTCACCGCCGGCAGCTGCTTGGCCGCGCCGGCCAGCATTGCGCCACGGTTCCACCACAGGCTGGGGTCCAGCGCGATGTAGCTGTTGAACAGCGTCGGCTCCTGCAGCAGCGTCTCGACCACGAACAGGCCAGCCAGCGACTCGCCGATCAACGCGCGTTCGTCGGTAGTCGGGTAGCGCTGGCGCACCTGCGGCATCAGTTCATCGCGCAGGAAGGTACGGTAGGCCGCCGAGCCGCCGATGCGCGGCGCGATCTTCTGGTCCTGCGGGTCCTTGCTGGGGCCGGTCATGTCGCGGCGGCGCTCGGTGTTCTCGATGCCAACCAGCAGGAACGGACGCATGCTGCCGTTGCCGCTGAGCACCTGCACCAGCCCGGCCAAATGCAGGAAATCCTCGCCGATGCCGCCGTCGGGCATGTAGAGCACCGGTAGCGGTGCCTTCGGGTCCAGCCCCCACGGCTGCGGGCGGTAGACGTTGATACGACGGGTCTCGCCCAGCGCCTTCGACTCGATGGTGAAGGTCTCGCCGATGACCAGCGGCGTGGCGGCGGCGGCCTGTGCAGTCGGTGCAGGTTCGGCCGCCATCAAGGGGGCGGCGGAGATGGCGGACAACAACAGCGACAGCATGATCAAGCGCATGGGAAAACCCATCCTGGGAAAGAGGCCGAGCATAGCGCCCTGCCGCAGGCATTGGCGGCTTCGGCATGCTCAACACCCCTGCCAGATGCGTAGATCCACGCCGTGCGTGGAGGGATCACTGTAGATCCGAGCCCACGCTCGGCTAGGCCTTGGCGCAAACCGCAGCCGGGCATGGCTCGGCTCTACACCGCGTCGCCCCGGCTCAGACGCCAACGCCTCGGTCGTCGCAGATGCACCGATTTTCGAGGGTACGACTCGCAGGCCGTGCCACCACTGCAGGCGAAAATCACGCCCACTTTCCACGCGACACATCACCGCATGATCGCCGCCAGCAGCTGTTCTCGACAACTTCCAACGCGATAAACCGGACGTAAGCATCAACACGTCGCGTGCTGTCGCTTGCTGCATCAGATGTGCCTGCGCCACCATCGTCGCACGCCTGGATTCCGCATTTCTCTTCGGAGAATCCTCATTGAAATCCAAGCTCGTGCGTAAACACCATGCAGCGCCACCGACAACGGGTGGCACCGGGCCCGCAATCCCGAAGTGACTATCAAGCACGTTGTTTGCGCTCGCCCGTCGGCACTGTCTTTGGATGGTGCCGACGGGTGATCCGTCGGCCTTCATGGCGGTCGGTGCGTGGGGGTCTTCTGGCCCGCCGGTCAATTGCTTGATGTCACTCCGGATTGCAGCCACGCATCGCCCTCCACCCGCCCTGCGCGGTGGCATTCCCACTCCAGAGCCGAGGAAGCCGAGATGACCGACCGTCCGCCCTATGCTTCATACGCCGCCAGCACCAACGATGACGACGACAACCCTTCGCCCGAACTGAGCACGTTTCTGGGCTGCCTCAAACGCATCCGCGCGGGCGAAGTCGTTGATGGCCTGCCCTGGCCTGAAACCAGCGTTTCCGCAGGGCGCGGGGCTGCCCTATCGCGGGTGGAACGGTCCGCCATCGGCATGCTGACCGTGGCGGAAATGCTGCACGCGGCTGACCGCTGCCGAGCAATGGCAACGCCGGAACGCCATCTGGATGAGGACGTGGTCGAGGGGCTGTTCTTCGCCGTCCACGGGCTGGCGGAGCTGGAGTGCCGGGATGTGCGGCCGGAGTAGATACACCCGTGCCACGAACCGGCCCATACTGGGGCCGGACCGCCCCCGAGTGCCATCAAAACCTACAAGGAGGTTTGCATGTTGAATGTCGTGATCGTTGCCGCGCTGGCTGCTGGCCCCGCTGCATCCGTACCGTACGCCGATTGCCTGCTCAGCAACATTCAGCCCGGCCTGTCCGATCGCGCTGTGCAGCTCGTGCAGCAGGCCTGCGCCGCGAAGCATCCCGACAGTTTCCTTGCCTCGCTGGATCTGGAGCGCACCTACAGCGTCCAGCGGCAGGCGCGGTTCGATGCGGATCGTGCCGCGGCGGAGCGGGCCGCCAACGCCGCAGCCTCTGCCGCACAGGCAGCAGCGGAACGCGAGGCGGCGCGAGCACAGGGTGCCAAGGCCAAGTAGGGGTTGGCGCAAGCAACAAAAAAGGCACCGCTTGGCGGTGTCTTTCTGAATGACCTGGGTCATTGATGCAATGGTGGGCCGTGAAGGATTCGAACCTTCGACCAAAATACTAAAAGTCCGCCCATCCTTGCTTACAAATCAATTACTTGCCCCCAGATATTTTACGGAGGACTGCCTCTCTTCGCCGCGAATCTCGTCTTGGTCCCGAGCCATTTTACGGAGGCCAAACGACGCAAAACGCACCTGGGCGCATACGGCCCTCAAGCTTGTTGGCGCTGGCTTCCGCTCGTCGCGACTGCGTATACAGGCTCACGTCAACGGCTTTGCAGTTTAAATTTCAATAACTTACATTTCTTGCCACCCGACCCGCCATCTTCGGAGTAAGGAACCCGCTACAACATGGCGGCGTCTGCCATCAGACGAAGCTCCCGTATCCAAGCCCTCAAGATTGTTTCGCCTCCGGCGCCGAGCTCGTTGAGGTTGAAGACAGAAGGAACGGAAAGAGTGGGAAAGAAGCCAGTACCCATCGCTTTAGCCACAGTGTCTCTGGTCCGGTGCGCGTAGTAGTTCCGCACTTTTCTCATCGCCTCTGCTGGCGAGTTGGATGATGAAAGAGCAGCCACAACTGAGGTGCGATTCCTGATATCGATTCTTTGGGCAGCATCAATGGCATCCCTCGCTGAGTGCCATTTTGGTTCTTGTGGCAGACGGGGACGTCGAAAACTCGCGAAGTACTTTGCCAGTGCTTCGGCCTCATTGGTTACGCCCACTGCTGCCGGCACCCTCGCGCCACCCAGCGTCCGGCATCCACAGGCAGAGCGCAGGACAATATTTCTGCAGCATCGCGCCCACGAATCATGTAGCCGAACGATGGCCATCTCGCACGCCAACTGAGAGGCTCGATCGATGCCAGAAGCTGCGGCTCTTTCGTACTCTCGCGCAAGCCATTCCGTTTCCAGCTTGAATGATCGAATAAAAGTAGTCGCCATGACTCAAATCAAAGCATTCCCAAGAGCCTTGACGAACATAGGGAACCTCACCTTTCTGGACGAGATTCGCTGAGTCGAAGAAGCCGACGCAAGGTGGAATGCCTCATATAGCCCCGGGTAATTATCCCCCTCAATGTATGCACCCAACATTTGAATATTGGTACGTACTACATCGAGATTTTCGAGCGGCTCAACTGGTGCAGCGGGCATTTGACCAACGTCGCCGTCCGGAATACCCCAGCGAACGTGAGCCAGGGCTGCGAACAGCATCAGGAAATGCGGAGCGCGCATCACGGGGCTCCCAACAAGGAAATCCGCGAGATGAGCGACAAAGTAGGATATTACGTCATCCAGCTTAGCTACAAGGTTATCGTTTACCAGAGCGTCACTATCGTACTTCTTGTACAACAAATCGATCTTTGGTTGACCGCCATCTCGCACACCCTCAAGAAGGATGCCGAACATTTCTGCCATCAGCGAATCATCCAGCATCCGAACACGATCTCGGACTGAAATAACCCCATACCGCTCCCATAGAACGGACCATCTATGAGATGCGTCACGCACCGCCCACTTGAACTCGCCCTGGAAATAGGCATGCCTTTTCTCAGCAGGATTAAGTGCAACGCTGTAAGAATTTAAGCGAGCAAAGACTTCAAGGACCGCCTCATCATCAGCGTTGACCAGCTGATCCACTGCGATTGAGTACCCGAGGAACTTCTCTTTATCAACGTCGCTCAGGTCCGAGTACTTCAGGCCGGCATACTCACCAGCACGTTTCGACAACGCGAACTTGTCATTAGCGAAATCGAGTATCGCTCTAAGTCTCTGCTGACCATCAACGACTTCACGGATGGAGTTTCGTGTTGCCACATCGATCCGGGTCCGCAGGAAGACCTTCGGGATTGGGAGCTGCCGCAGCACCGTGTCGATCAAGAATGATTTGGCAGGGGGCGTCCAGACGGAACCCCGTTGAAAGTTGGGATTTAGCTCCAACCTTCGCTGTTCGTGCCACTCGATAAAGTCGGCTACGCGATACTGTTCAAGAACTGATGGCATGACTGAAATCCCTTCGAGCAGGCCCCGATTGTAGTAGAGCCGTAGCGTTTTGCCACAGCACCCTAGGTCTGCGATTTCGCTTATATGGCTTGCGTGCTGTGCACTGAGGTCAAGTCAGGACGCCGGAGGAGAGCCTCTACCCCTGCAAAGGACAGCCACCGTGGGGCGGGAACCTTCTCCACTCACCAACCGCACAGATCGCGTAGGCCTGCCCTTACCCACGCCTTGCGTGCGTCCCGTGGACGGGGTTTCGCCTCCGATGGCGGCTTACGTGGCTCCAGCGCTGCCTTGATGCGCTCCACCTCCTTCGCTCCGGCCTCGGCCAGACGCCGTGCCTGTTGCTGCTGCTCACGGGTCGGCGGCGGGCCGGGCAATGACGGCAGCGGCTGGATCGGGGTGCTGTCGGTCAGGAGTGCGACGGCCTGGCGCAGAGGCAGGTCGGGATACAGCCGAGCCGCGCACCAGCGTTCCGCGCAGCGCTTCGCCTGCCGTACGTTGGCCGCGCGCACCTCCTTCACCTGCCACATCTTCTGGCCTTCCAGGCGAGAATACTGGCACTGTGGAGTGGGTGTGCGCCCAGTACCACGACAGCGCAAAGTTCAAGGGCCTTGCAGCAGGAACCTGTGACGACTACGAGTCGGCGCGGAACGTACTCATCAACTATCCCAAACCTTGGGGTGCTATTCGGAAAGCTCCAGGTTGCGAAGCTGCGCAACCACAATTTCCAGCGCTTGATCGATAAGATCGAGTCAGCAGGCACGCCCACCAAAGCAAACAAGGTGCTGCGCTACTCGCGCTTGATGTTCCGTTGGGCGCTCAACCGGGGAATCGTTGACCGCAATCCTGCGCAGGGGCTGGAACAGGCGAAGGAGCGTAAGCGCCAGCGTCTTCCTACTGATGCAGCATATGCAAAGTTGCTGGCATTCGCCCGTGAGCGCTCCATGCGAACGGCTAGGACCGAGGGATCGGTGCCGGCGTATCTATGGATGATCATGGAACTCGGCTACCTCTGCAGACTGAGGGGCATTGAGACGCTAACGCTTACCGAGGCACAAGGCACCACCGAGGGGCTGCACACCAATCGCCGCAAGCGCAGCCGCGACAATCTGGTGGAATGGACACTACGGCTACGGGGCGCATGGGATGCCGCGATCGCGCGCCGTGAAGCCATCATTGAGCGCCACAGCCTTCCGGTGCACATGCGGGCCGACCAACGTCACCTGTTCCTCGCTGAGCACGGCGAACCTCTGCAGAAGACCAGCCTGGACAGCACCTGGCAGCGCTTCATCCAGCTCGCAATCGCCTCCGAGGTGATCGTGGCCAAGGAACGCTTCAGCCTGCACGACCTCAAGCGAAAGGGCGACACCGACACGGTCGGCAATCGCGCCGAGCGCCAAGATGCACTCGGCGTTACCGACGCGATGATGAAGGTCTATGACAAGAGTGTCCCGCGCGTTCGCCCTGCAGGTCTAACAGACAAGAGCTAAGCCATGCTTGTTAGAAGCGCGCATTGAGAGAGACCTAACTACGACAAACTCTCTTCGCGCCGTGCGACATCAAACCATGTTTTAAAGGCAGCACTTCCCACCATTATTTCTACGTCGTGACGTCCGAATCCCAAAGTGGGAAAAGTCTTCAGCCTCACGTTTACAACGTTCACGTCATCATGAAAGGCGGCTTTGCCCAGCTCGAAGGGCGCGTATCCATCATCCTTAAGCCGCACATGCACTTGAATTGGAAGCAAGCCAGCCTTACCGGAAAACTGGAAGTACAAGTTTAGGGAATTGAACTCATGCTTGCCACCAGTTTCAGAGTCCAAAAATATCACGTTGTCGGGCCAAACACCGATCATTGTGCAACGCCCATCCACCTCACGGCGCACCTCTTCGCAAACGACTAACGCGTTAAGCCTGATGTCTGCGGTCATCGAGGAGTAGCCTCAAAGTTGGAAAAGGACGAGTGACGACTTGAGGAATGTGGATCGGGAAAGTTCAAGAATGCACAAATTTTGCCTTGGACATCTCTTCGCCACGCTTCCACTTCTATCGCCTTAAAAATAATCACCTGGGCGGAAGACCCATGATTAGAAGCAAGGTCAACGAGCTCAAATTCGAATGAAACTTCTCTTTCTGAATGATGTTCACCAACTTTGAGAAGCCGTTCGAGAGAAAGAACCCCACCTATAGCCAGGACACCCCCAGCGAAAAGCACTACCGGAATATGCACCGCATACTCTGAAGCGGCGACCTTGGACAAGGCAAACCCAGTTGAGAGTACAGCCGCTGTACCCCATACAAATACTATGAACTTCTTTAGCTTATTCATATCTCACCATCCAAAGATCAGGGCTGGCCGTCGCCAGCCAATTTCAGACACGACCGAAAGCAACAGTAGCGCTGCCACGATCCAGTAGAGCGTGAAATCCTTGGATGCAAGGGCTGCGGTCGAGATGAGCAGGAGGCCGAAATAGCAAAGGCGGACCACGTTCAGTCGGCGGTCCTGGCTATCGCACATGTCCACCAGCCCTCCCCCGTACATCTCCTTCTTCTGAGCCCAACTAGTCACCAATGCCCACATTACGGTGGCCGTCAAGATACTGAACAAGCGAACCGCCCATTCGGCTGGTTGAACTACCTTCTCGGGATCAATCCTTGCTGCGATATACCATGCAAGAACTGCACCCAAAAACACGCCGAGGAAAGGCGCCATGTGTTGTATGGCACCTTTGCTTTTGTAGTCATTGATGGTAGGCACTGACGTCCACTGTCTACTGGGTGCGATGTAACGCGGATCATACCTGCTTCTGCAAGCCGGATCATAGCCAGCCTGTAAACAGGTGCACATCCAGAACAGCTGTAATTGCTAAAGCTGCCATGCCATCCCCGCAAGGTGCGGGGGCAAAGATTGACCGGAATTACGGAGAGAATTACGGACGTGACGAAAAAAGCGCCACAAGGGCGCTTTAAGTCGTTGATTGCATTGGTGGGCCGTGAAGGATTCGAACCTTCGACCAAAAGATTAAAAGTCTTCTGCTCTACCGACTGAGCTAACGGCCCATTGCACTACCCCAGCCTTTCGGCGGGGTGGGCATTCTACCCTACTTTGGCCGATCGCGTGAAACCCCGGTGTGTCGAGGTTGCCGGCCAGCGGCCGGCACTACCTCGATCTGGGCCGCGGGCTTAAACCTTCCGGGCCAACGTCGCATCTCAACTGTGATCCCATCGCGGAATTCCGGATGCGCCTGCCCTTCAGCCTGATTGCCGCCCTGCTGCTGCCCTGCGCAGCCCTGGCTGCCCCGTCCCAGGTCGTCACCGACGACATCGCCCGCTTCTGGGCCACCTACGATGCGGTGCGCGCCGAACCCGACGCCGAGCGCCAAGTGGCGCTGGTCCAGCAGCGCTACATCGATCCGGGCAGCCCTGGACTGCATGCGCTGATGCAGGTGCGCAACTACACCGCCCGCGAATACGCCGAGGCCATGAACGCGTGGCCGCGCTTCTGGACCTCGGTGCGACCGCTCACCGCCAACGCACAGCAGGCCAGCGCCACACTGGAACGGGACCTGGCCGCCTTCCGCACGCTCTACCCCGCCCTGCGCCCGGCCACCATCACCTATGCCGTGGGCGTGCTGCGTACTGGCGGGACCACGCTGGGTGACAAGGTACTGATCGGTGCGGAGATGGCGCTGGGCGATGAGCGCGTGGACGTGAGCGAGCTGCCGGCGAACATGCGCGACCGCCTGCGAATCTTCTACGACAGCCGGCCGGGCGCGAACAACGCGCAGAACAACCTGCACGAGTACGTGCATACCCAGCAGCGCGAGACTACCGGCAGCCTGGCGCAGTACGCGGTGCGCGAGGGCGTGGCGGAGTATGTGGCCGAACGGCTGAGCGGGCGTCGGCCGGCGTTGCCGCTGTACAGCTACGGGCCCGCGCACGAAGCGGAAATCCGCACGCGTTTCGTCGCTGAAATGGACGGCGGGGATCTGGACAACTGGCTGTACAACAGCGCCCGTAATCCGTTCGGGGTGGGTGATGTGGGGTACTACGCCGGCTACCGTATCGCGCAGGAGTACATGCGCCAGCAGAAGGATGAGAAGGCTGGGATCGCGCGGATGATCGAGCTGGATTATGCCGATCCGGGGGCGGTGCGGATGTTTATTGAAGCGTCGGGGTGGCTGCGGCAGCGGTAGCGCCGGGCCATGCCTGGCGGGTCAGGGAGTGCGAACCAACGGTTCGCACCCACCAGAGTCAGACCTACCCGGCGGGTCGGGGAGTGCGAACCAAGGTTCGCACCCACCGAGGAGCAGTTCGCACCCACCATCTGGAAATTCACACCCATCAGGGAAGCCGGCCAGCGGCCGGCACTACCAAGGGCGATCAGGCGTATAGCGTCGGGTCGGGCACGCCGGCTTCGGCGAAGCCCTGCGCGCGCAGGCGGCAGGCATCACAGTGGCCGCAGGCGGCGCCGTTGGCGTCGGCGTTGTAGCAGGACACGGTCAGGCCGAAGTCCACGCCCAGGCGCACGCCTTCGCTGACGATCTGGCCCTTGCTGAGGAACTGCAGCGGCGCGTGTACCTTGATGCCCGCACCTTCCACGCCCGACTTGGTGGCCAGGTTGGCCAGCGCCTGGAACGCGGCCACGAACTCGGGGCGGCAGTCCGGGTAGCCGGAATAATCCACCGCGTTGACGCCGCAGAAGATGTCGTTGGCGCCGAGCACTTCGGCCCAGCCGAGGGCCAGCGACAGCATGATGGTGTTGCGCGCCGGTACGTAGGTGACCGGAATGCCGGCACCGCCGGCCTCGGGCACGTCGATGTCATCGGTGAGCGCCGAGCCACCGATGCTGCGCAGGTCCACGTCCACGGTCTTGTGCGCGACCACGCCCTGGGCCTTGGCCACGCGGGCGGCGGCATCCAGTTCGGAGGTATGGCGCTGGCCATAGCGCACGCTCAGGGCATGCACGGCAAAGCCCTGTTCCTGGGCCATGGCGATGACGGCGGCTGAATCCATGCCGCCGGAGAGAAGCACGACTGCCTTCTTCATGGGTAAAACATCCGGTTGGGAGGGGAAAGCCAGCACGCTGTCCCGCGCCGGAGCTACATCAGGGAACGCCGCGCGGGCTCATCGGCCCGGCTCGTCGTTCCACAGGATTTTATGCAACTGCATCTGGAAGCGCACCGCCAGGCGGTCTTCGACGATCCAGTCGGCCAGCTGCCGCGCGGTGATCTCGCCCTTGCTGGGCGAGAAGAACACGGTGCAGCGCTTCACCAGCTCGTGCTCGGCGACCAGGGCCTTGGCCCAGTCGTAGTCCTCGCGGCTGCAGATGACGAACTTGATCTGGTCGCGTGCGGTCAGCAGCGGCAGGTTTTCCCAGCGGTTGCGCGCCACTTCGGCCGACCCCGGGGTCTTGATGTCGACCACGCGCGATACACGCGGGTCCACCGCGCTGACGTCCAGCGCGCCGGAGGTTTCCAGCGAGACGTCCATGCCGGCGTCGCACAGCTTCTGCAGCAGCACCAGGCAGCGTTTCTGCGCCAGCGGCTCGCCGCCGGTCACGCAGACGTGGCGCACGCCCTGGGCCAGCACCTCGGCCACGATGTCGTCGATGTCCCACCAGGTGCCGCCGTGGAAGGCATAGGCCGTATCGCAGTACTGGCAGCGCAGCGGGCAGCCGGTCAGGCGCACGAACACGGTCGGCCAGCCGGCGGTATCGGCTTCGCCCTGCAGCGAGGTGAAGATCTCGGTGATCTTCAGGCGCGGCAGCGGCGACTGCACGATGTCGCTGGGGGTAGCGACGGCGTTGGACGGGGTAACGGCGGTCATGGCAAACAATTCTTCATGGGACGGGCGACCGATTTATCGGCGCCGGAAACGAAAGCAGCCGAGCATGGGCTCGGCTCTACAGGAGGCTGCCGGAAATCAGCCCGGCGCCAGGGTACGCATTGTACGCCCGGTCAGCGGATCAACGGATCTGCTTGCCGAGGCGGATGGACTGCAGCCGATCCTGGGCGGTGCGCGCGGCGTCCGAGCCCGGGTACTGCGCCACGACGCTCTCCAGCGTCTGCTGGGCCTGGTCGACCTTGCCCTCGCCATACTGCGAGAGGCCAACCTTGAGCAGGCCGCCAGCGGCCTTGTCGTGGGTCGGATAGCGCGCGAGCAGTTCACGGAACTGGGTCTCGGCCATCGGGAAATTGCGGGTGGCGTAGTAGCTCTCGCCCAACCAGTACAGCGCGTTCGGCGCGTAGACGCCGTTCGGATACAGCTGCAGGAAGCTCAGGAAAAGCTGTGCCGAATCATCGTACTTGCCGGCCTTCAGCGAATCGAAGGCGACGTTGTAGGAGGTGCGCTCGTCGCCGGTGGCGGCAAGGCTGCCAGCATCACCATGGACGGAAGGCGGCCGCTCGGAAGTGGCCGCCGCTGCGGGTTTTGCCGGGGCCGGTGCGGCCTTCGGCGCGCTCGCCGGAACGGGCGGCAGGGCCGGGGCGGCATTGCCCCCTTCCAACCGGTTCAGGCGGCTGTCCAGATCCAGGTACTGGTCCTGGGCGGACTGCTTGAGCTGGGCGTTGTCGTGCTGCAACTGCTCGATCGAGGCCTGCAGGCTGGTGACCTGCTGCCGCAGCTGGTTGATCTGGTTCAACAGGTCCTGGTTGGCACTGTTGTTGTACATCTGCTGCTCGAGCGCGCCGACACGGTCAGCCAGGCTCTGTCGCTGTGCATGCGCCGGTGCGGCAGCCACGAGGGCTGCCGCAACGACCAGCATCAGTTTGATGCCAATGCGCATGGATTACTGCGCGGTGTAGACGATTTCGACGCGACGGTTCTGCGACCAGCAGGACTCGTTCGACTCGGTGCAGACCGGACGCTCTTCACCGTAGGAAACGACGGTCAGCTGCGAAGCCGAGCCACCGTTGGCCTGCAGGGCCGAGTTGACGCCGTTGCCACGACGCTCACCCAGGGCCTGGTTGTACGCGCGCGAACCGCGCTCGTCGGTGTGGCCCTGCAGGGTGATGCGCGAGGACGGACGGTCACGCAGGTACTTGGCGTGGCACGCCATGATGGCCTGGAATTCCGGCTTCACGTCTTCCTTGTCCAGGTCGAAGTAGACAACGCGCTGGCGCAGGCAAGCGTCGGTATCCAGGTCGCCCGGGCCGTACAGGCCCGAGGTCGACGGACCGGTCGGGGTGGTGGTCGAGGTGCCGGTGTCGACCGGGGCTGCCGGCTCTTCCTTCACCTTCTTCGAGCAGCCGGCCAGGACGGCCACAGACAGCAGGGAAACAAGCAGAACGCGGGTGGACTTGTTCATGGCGATACCTTTGTGGCTCCTAGGCCGATGAGGGGTTCAAGACAACGAAAATATTAACACTCTTTTAGCGCTGGGTACGGTATGGGGACCATGCCGGCTCGCGCACATCACCATCGGCCAGGACCAGGCGCTGGCGAACCCGCGCATCGGCCGAGACGGCATACAACACACCACGGCCACCTTCGCGGGCGGCGTACAACACCATGCTCGCGTTGGGCGCAAAGCTCGGCGATTCATCCAGCGAGCCCGGGGACAGCGTGCTCCAGCGCGGCGAACCCAGCGAGCTGTCCATCACCGCGATCTTGTAGCTGTTGCCCGAGCCCTGGGCGACGGCGATCTTCTTGCCGTCGTAGGACACCGAGGGCTTGGCATTGTAGTTGCCCTGGAAGGTCACGCGCTCGGCGCTGCCGCCGCCCGCGCCGACCTTGTAGACCTGCGGACGGCCGCCGCGGTCGGAGGTGAAGTACACCGCGCTGCCGTCCGGCGCCCAGGTCGGCTCGGTATCGATGGCGAAGTGGTTGGTCAGCTGGGTCAGCTGCTTGCTGCCCAGGTCCATCACGTAGATTTCCGGGTTGCCCGAACGCGACAGGGTCAGGGCCAGCTTGCGGCCGTCCGGCGAGAACGCCGGGGCGCTGTTGATGCCGCGGAAGCTGGTGACGAGCTCACGCGCGCCGGTACCGATGTTCTGGATGTAGATGGCCGAATTGCCACGCTCGAAGCTGACGTAGGCCAGCTTGCTGCCATCCGGGCTCCACGACGGCGACAGCAGCGGCTCGGCCGAACGCACGATGGTCTGCGGATTGAAGCCATCGGAGTCGGCCACCATCAGCGCGTAGCGCATGGCGTCGCCCTTGCCGCTGGCGGTCACGTAGGCGATGCGGGTCCAGAAGGCGCCGCGCACACCGGTGATCTTTTCGTAGATGGCGTCGGCCATCTGGTGGGCAACGTCGCGCATGGCGTTGCCACGGGCGGTCATCGCCAGGCCCAGCAGGCGCTCGCCCTTGGGTACGTCGAACAGTTCGTACTCGACGCGGTAGGCGCCGGCACCGGCGTCGAGCACGCGGCCGACCACGATGTAGTTCTGCTTCAGCGCGCGCCAGGTGGCGAACTGGATGTCGCCGCCGCGCACCGGCTTCTCGACGATCTGCGCTTCGGGCAGCGTACGGAACTGGCCCGAACGCTCCAGGTCGGCACGGACCACGCCGGCGACGTCGGTCTGCGGTGCAGCCGACGACCCCTGGTAAGGCATCGGCACGATGGTGATCGGCAGCGCGGAAGCATTGCCGCCGATGATGTCGATATCCAGCCCCTTCTGCTGCGCGACGGCAGCAAAGGGCAGCAACAGGGCCGCAAACACGGCAAGCCAGCGAGGCATCTTTTTCATGGAGCGCTCAATAGGGGGAAACCGGAACGAGGGATAACAAAGCGGCAGTGAACCGCTTCGCAATCATGAACCAAGGGTACGTGAATTCCGGGTCAGTTCCAGCCCGTCCTCTCACGCACCGTTAACGTCGTGGCTAACATCGCGCCCATGTGCCCCGTCACGCCGCCCTGCGGGGCGGTGTCCGACAGCAGCCCACAGCCTGCCCGGCCGAGACCTGGCCTGCCAGAGGCAAGCGCGACATCCGTGGACGCGGGCAGCGGAGAGCCACCCTGCCCTGCCCGCCTCAGCGATCCTGGGCGGTGAAGGTGAAGTTGAGCGTGCGTGCGAACACCGACTCGAAGCCGCGGTACGGCAGCGGCTGCGCGTTGAGCACGGCGGCCTCGATCGAGCGCTTGCCGGCCTCGTCGTACGGGCAGTTCGGGCTGACCTTGGCCTGCATCACCGTACCACCCGGAATCTGGGTGATGGTGATCTGGCAGCGCTGGCCCAACGGCACCGTATCCGGGCGCACCCACTGCGACAGCACCTTGGCCTGGATGGCGGCTGCGTACTTGGCCGAAAGGTCGTCGCTGTTGCCACCGCCACCGGCGGCCGGCTGCGAGGCACCACTGGAACCGGCAGCGGCACTGCCGGCGGCATTGCGCGCGGCGGCCACCTGGCGCAGCTTCTGCTCGGCCAGCTTGGCTTCCTTCTCGGCCTGCTCGCGGCGGGCACGGATCTCGGCGATCTTCTTCTGCTTCTCGGCCTCGGCCTTGTCAGCGGCCACGCGCTCCTGCTCGGCCTGCTTCTTCTTCTCGTCCGCTTCCTGCTGCTTGGCCAGGCGCAGCTTCTGCTCGGCTTCTTCCTGGCGCTTGCGTTCGGTCAGGTCGATCTGTTCCTGTCGGCGCTTGGCTTCCTGTTCCTGCTTGGCCTTCTCCTGGGAGATGGCCAGCGCACTCACCGCTTCCTGGTCCTTGGTATCCGGCTGCGCGACACGCTCCTGCGCCTGTTGCTGCTGCGGCGTGGGCGCGTCCTGCGGGCGCGGTTCCGGGATCGGCTGCGGCGGCGGAATGGTGTCTTCCGGCACCGGGATGGGCTCGGCCACCGGCGGCGGCAGGTCTTCCAGCTTTTCCGACTGGCGCAGGGCCTGGCGCGCAGCGGAAGCCTCCGACGCGGACAGCGCCAGGCTGGCCTCGACCGACGGATCACCGGCGGCGGCGTCGGTGTTGCGCTCGGGCGACCAGAACCAGGCCACGATGAAGACCAGCGCGACCAGCAGGTGCACCAGCAACGCCAATGCCAGGGGCAGGCCCCAGCCGGGTTCGCGCTGATGCGGGGGTGGCAGGGCGTCAGCGTGCATCGGTGGCCAGGCCTACCTTGTCTACCTTGGCGCGCTTGATCACATCCATCGCGGCGATGACCTTTTCATAGGCCACGGCACGGTCGGCGGCGACGATCACGCGCACGCCCTTGTCCTGGGCGGCGATGCCGGCCAGGCGGCCTTCCAGTTCCTCGGCCGACACGGCGGTCGGTTCCTTGGCATCGGGCAGCTTCAGGCTGAGCTGGCCGTCCTGCCGCACCGAGACGATCACCGGGTCCTGCTTGCTCTCCAGCGCCTTGGCGTTGGACTGCGGCAGGTCGACGTCGAAGCTCAGGGTGAGCAGCGGCGCGGTGACCATGAAGATGATCAGCAGCACCAGCATGACGTCGATGTAGGGAACGACGTTGATTTCCGATTTCAGCTTGCGGCGCTTGCGGCGACCGATGGCAGCGGACATGGCTTGGACTCCCGGGTCAGGCGCTTACTCGTCGCCAGCGCTCTGGCGCTGCAGGATGGAGCTGAACTCTTCGGCAAAGGTCTCGAACCGCACCGACATGCGCTCAACGCGCGTGGTGAAGCGGTTGTAGGCCCACACCGCCGGGATCGCCACGAACAGGCCGATGGCGGTAGCGAACAGTGCCTCGGAGATGCCCGGCGCGACGGCGGCGATGCCAGCCTGCGCACCACTGCTGATCATGTCGTGCATGGTCACCATGATGCCGAACACGGTGCCGACCAGGCCCACGTACGGCGCGGTCGAACCGATGTTGGCCAGCAGTTCCAGGTTGCGCTCGAGCTGGTCCACTTCGCGGGTATAGGTGGTGCGCATCGCACGCTGCGCGCCTTCCAGCTGGGCGCGGCCATCCAGGCGGCGCTTGTCACGCAGGCGGGTGTATTCGCGGAACCCTGCTTCGAAGATGGCTTCCAGGCCGGTCACGCTGCGGCTGCGGTCGGTGGCCGCGCTGTACAGCTTGCCCAGGTCCGCGCCGGACCAGAAGCGGTTCTCGAACTCGTCGGCTTCGCGGGTGGCCTGCTTGAACACGCGGGCCTTGCGGAAAATGATCACCCAGCTGACGAACGAGCCGACCAGCAGCAGCAGCACGATGATCTTCACCGGCAGGCTGGCCTTGGCCATCAGTTCGAGGTAGTTGATGCCGCCGCCGGTGGTGGCCTGGGCAAGGGTCTGTGTCGCGGCGTTGCTGACGTCGGCCGGCAGTGCCTCGGTGACCGTGGCCTGCAGGGCCAGGAGCGTTGCGATCATCCGTTGTTCCTCAGTGTTCGGATTCGGGGTGGAGGTGGGGTTGCAGCACGGCAAGGACGGCCTCGTCCATGCCACGCGGGCGGAAACTGGCCGCGTCCAGTGCGGCGATGCGGACCTGGGCCGACAGCAGCAATTCGCCGTCGCGCAGGATCTGCTGGTCGAAGACCATGCTGGCCTTCTTCAGCTGGACCAGGCGGGCGCTCACCTGCAGGGTGTCATCCAGCCGTGCCGGCCTGATGAAATCCATCTGCATCGAGCGCACCGCGAAGACCATCCCGTGCTCGGCGCGCATGCGCTCCTGGCCGTAGCCGAGCGAACGCATCCATTCGGTCCGGGCCCGTTCCATGAAGGCCACGTAGCGGGCGTGGTAGACCACGCCGCCAGCGTCGGTATCTTCCCAGTAAATGCGTGTCGGCCAACTGAATAGTGGCTCAACCGACATCGGGAACCTCCGCGAACAGGTCCTGCGGCGGGTTCTTCGGCTTCAGACCCATGTGCCGGTAGGCCTTGTGGGTGGCCATGCGGCCACGCGCGGTACGCACCAGGAAGCCCTGCTGGATCAGGTACGGCTCGACCACGTCTTCCAGCGTGCCACGCTCTTCGGACAGCGCCGCGGCCAGCGATTCGATGCCGACCGGGCCACCATCGAAGTAGTCGACCATGGTCTTGAGCAGGCGCCGGTCAAGCTCATCGAAGCCTTCCGGGTCGACCTTGAGCATCTTCATCGCGGCCTGGGCCACGGGCTCGTCGATGTGGCCACCGGCCTTGACCTGCGCATAGTCGCGTACGCGTCGCAGCAGGCGGTTGGCGATACGCGGGGTACCACGCGCGCGGCGCGCGATCTCCCCTGCCCCATCGGCGGTGCAGTCGATGCCGAGGATGCTGGCGGAGCGGCGCACGATACGGGTCAGTTCCTCGACGCTGTAGAACTCCAGGCGCTGGACGATGCCGAAGCGGTCGCGCAGCGGCGCGGTCAGCAGGCCGGCGCGGGTGGTGGCGCCGATCAGGGTGAACGGCGGCAGGTCGATCTTGATCGAGCGGGCGGCGGGGCCCTCGCCGATCATGATGTCGATCTGGAAATCTTCCATCGCCGGGTACAGCACTTCCTCGACCACCGGCGACAGGCGATGGATCTCGTCGATGAACAGCACGTCGTGCGGCTGCAGGTTGGTCAGCAGCGCAGCCAGGTCGCCGGCCTTTTCGATCACCGGGCCGGAGGTCACGCGCAGGGCCACGCCCAGTTCGTTGGCGATGACATGGCTGAGGGTGGTCTTGCCCAGGCCCGGCGGCCCGAAGATCAGTACGTGGTCGAGCGCGTCGCCACGCCCCTTGGCCGCCTGGATGTAGATTTCCATCTGCTCGCGCACCGGCACCTGGCCGAGGTAGTCGGCAAGGCGCTTGGGGCGGATGCTGGCGTCGGCGGCGTCATCCTCGCGGGTGGCGCCGGCGCCGATGATGCGGTCGTCGGTCATGTGCTGATTATGCGGCAAAAGTGCGGGTTTCGGCCGGGCTGCGCCCGGCACCCGCAGAGGCAACGGCAACGGCAACATCCAGAGCAACAGCCGAAGCGGGCTTTCTGGGGAATGGCGGGGTGGGTCCGCTTGCGGGGGACGCTGCAAGTACGTCCATGTAAGCTCGGTCGCCGCATCCATGCGGCTCACGCCCCCGCAACCGGACCCACCCCGCCTTCGACAGTTTCCTGCGATCTGTCTGGATGGCGTGGCCTGTGCCTGCTCTTGTGGGTGTCGACCTTGGTCGACACGGCAGATCCACGCCATGCGTGGATGGAACAGAGGGGGAGAGTTGGCTCAGCTTCTGGCGCGCGGTGCCTCCGCAAGCGGAGCCCCCTTGTTGTTCAAGGGGGCGCGCCGATAGGCGGGGGGATAAGGTGGAATGCGCGGAACGCCGGCGCCAACGGCGCCTGCGTTTCAAGGGGGCGCGCCGATAGGCGGGGGATGAGGTGGAATGCGTGTGGGACGTAGCGCAGGCGGAGATTAAATCTCCACCTGCGCGCCGAGTTCGACCAGGCGGTTGCCCGGAATCCGGAAGAAACCGGTCGCGGGCGCGGCATTCCGGTGCATCAGCGCGAACAGCTTGTCGCGCCAGATGGGCATGCCGCGGTTGGCGGTGGCCACAATGGTTTCGCGGCTGGCGAAGAAGGTGGTGTCCATCGGGTCGAAGTAGATGCCACCGTGGTCACACGAGCGCATCAGCGCCAGCGGCACGTCCGGGGTTTCCATGAAACCGAAGCGCACATAGACCCGGTAGAACTCGTCGCCCACCGACTCGATCTTCAGCCGCTGCCCTTCCATCGCATAGGGAATGGGCAGGGTTTCCACGTGCAGGAACACGTTGCGCTCGTGCAGCACCTTGTTGTGCTTGAGGTTGTGCATCAGCGCGTGCGGGGCCACGGTCGGGTCGGCGGTGAGGAACACGGCGGTGCCCGGCACGCGTACCGGCGGTGCCAGCATCAGGCCCGGCAGGAAGGTATCCAGGCGGATGCCGTCCTTGCGGATCTCATCACGCAGCAGCTCGCGGCCACGGCGCCAGGTGCGCATCATGGTGAACAGGAAGATGCCCAGCACCACCGGGAACCAGGCGCCCTGCAGCAGCTTGGCGCCGTTGGCGATGACGAAGCCAAGGTCGATGATGAAGAACACCACGCACAGCGGCAGCAGCCAGCCACGCGACTTCGGCCACAGCGAACGTGCCACCACCGCCAGCAGCAGGGTGTCGATCAGCATCGTGGCCGACACCGAGATGCCGTAGGCCACGGCCAGGTTGGACGAACTACGGAACGCCAGCACCAGGCCGAACACCATCACTGCGATGCCCCAGTTGATGCCCGGGATGTAGATCTGGCCGATGGTGTCGTGCGAGGTGTGCTTGATGCGCATGCGCGGGATGTAGCCCAGCTGCATGGCCTGGCGCGAGACCGAGAACGCGCCGGTGATGACCGACTGCGAGGCGATCACCGCCGCCATGGTGGCCAGGATGATCATCGGGTACAGCGCCCACGAGGGCACCGCCTCGAAGAACGGGTTCTTCAGGGCCTCGGGGTGGTTGAGCACCAGTGCGCCCTGCCCCAGGTAGTTCAGCACCAGGCACGGCAGCACGAAGAAGTACCAGGCGTGGCGGATCGGGCGCAGGCCGAAGTGGCCCATGTCCGCATACAGCGCTTCGCCGCCGGTCACCGCCAGCACCACTGCACCGAGAATGAAGATGCCGTGCCAGCCGTGCTCCATGAAGAAGCGGATGCCCCACCACGGGTTGAAGGCCTTCAGCACCTCGGGCGCATCGACAATGTTGTAGATGCCGATCGCCGCCAGCGATACGAACCAGATCGCCATGATCGGGCCGAACGCCTTGCCGATCTTCTCGGTACCGAAGCGTTGCGCGGCGAACACTGCCAGCAGCACCACCAGGGTGACCGGCACGATGAAGACATGCAGTCCGGGCGCGGCCACCTCCAGGCCTTCGACCGCACTGAGCACGGACATGGCCGGGGTGATCACGCCGTCGCCGAAGAACAGCGAGGCGCCGAAGATGCCGAGGATGCCCACCACATAAGCCGAGCGCGAGCCATGGCGCAGCGTGCGCTGGGTCAACGCCATCAGCGCCATGATGCCGCCCTCGCCATCATTGTCGGCGCGCATGATGATGGTGACGTACTTCAGCGTCACCACCAGGTTCAGCGCCCAGAACGCCAGCGACAGCACGCCCAGCACGGTATCGTGGTCGCTGTTGAGCCCGTAGTGCGGCGAGAACGCCTCCTTCAGGGTGTACAGCGGGCTGGTACCGATATCGCCGAAGACCACGCCGATCGCACCGATGACCAGCGCCAGTCCTCCAGCGGAGGGGGCGTGGCCATGGCCGCCGGGGGCGGCTGCGTGCGGGGTTTGACTGCTGGACATGGGACTCCTGGCGAAGCTCAGGCGGTTTGTTGAAGGAAAGGAAGGCGGATCAACGCAGCGCCGACTGCAGCGCCTTGCGGATCACGGTGGCCACTTCGTCGCCTTCATTGAAGGCATCACGGGCCATGCGCGCGGCTTCGGCCGGCTTGTAGCCCAGCTGCTGCAGGGCCACGGTGGCGTCGGACAGCGGATCGGCCGGGGCCGGGCCACTGCCGGTGGGCAGCGCGCCGCCGGCACCGAACTGGGCCGCGCGGTCACGCAGCTCCAGCACCATGCGCTCGGCGGTCTTCTTGCCGATGCCCGGAATGCGGGTCAGCGCGGTGATGTCACCGGCCTGGACCATGCGCGCAAACTCCTCGACGGTGACGCCGGACAGCACGGCCAGCGCGATCTTCGCGCCGATGCCACTGACCTTCTGCACGTCGCGGAACAGGCGCCGCTCACCTTCACGCAGGAAGCCGTACAGCGAGACGCTGTCTTCCTTCTGCGAGTAGTGGGTGTACAGGGTGACCTCGCGGCCGAGCTCGGGCAGGTCGTAGAAGGTGCTCATCGGCGCCTCCAGTTCGTAGCCCACTCCGTTCACGTCCACCACCAGCCACGGCGGCGCCTTGTAGGCGACGATGCCGCGCAGTCGACCGATCATTGCGTGCAGCTCCTCATTTGCGGCCCCATGCCTGGCGGGCACTGAGCCCCAGGCGGTTGGCCGTCGCCCTTACGTGGGCATGGGTGATCGCCACCGCCAACGCGTCGGCCGCGTCGGCCTGCAGCTTGATTTTCAGGTTGAGCATGAGCCCGACCATGTGTTGAACCTGTTGCTTTTCGGCGCCACCGCGCCCGACAACCGCCAGCTTGATCTCGCTGGCAGCATATTCGTGCACCGGCAGGTCGCGCAGCACCACCGCCGAGATCGCCGCGCCACGGGCCTGGCCCAGCTTCAATGCCGAATCGGGGTTGCGGGCCATGAACACGCGTTCGATGGCCACTTCCTGCGGCTCATACTCGCGGCACAGGTCGGCCAGGCCCAGCACCAGCAGCTTCATGCGCTGCGGGAAGTCGTCAGCGCCCAGCAGCACCAGCGGCTGGTGGTGCACGTAGCTGACGCGGCCGGTGGCATCGACATCAATGATGCCGACCCCGGTCCGCTGCGAACCGGGGTCGATGCCGAGGATGCGGGTCATGCTGCACTCCTGGCGGGGCGGAACGGAATGCGCTGGCAGGCGTATGGGCTCATGACTGTCCGCGGTGACCGTTCAACGGCCCGCGCCCAGGCCGTCGAAGACGGCTCAGGCGTAGGCGTCGGCGCCGAGCTCGGCGTTGGAATACACGTCCTGCACGTCGTCCAGGTCTTCCAGCATGTCCAGCAGCTTCTTGACCTGCAGGGCGACCTCGCCCTCGACCTTGATGTCGTTATCGGCGCGGAAGGTGATCTCGGCGTGGTCGGCGACATGGCCAGCGGCGGTCATCGCGTCCTTGACTGCGCTGAACGCGTCAGGGCTGGTGACCACATCGATCGAGCCATCGTCCGGATAGACCACGATGTCATCAGCGCCGGCCTCGATTGCCGCCTCGGTGATGGCTTCCTCGTCGGCACCCGGGGCGAAGCTGAGCACGCCCAGGCGCTTGAACATGAAGGCCACCGAGCCTTCGGTGCCCATGTTGCCGCCGCACTTGCTGAACGCATGGCGGACATCGGCCACGGTGCGCACGCGGTTGTCGGTCAGGCAGTCGACGATCACGGCCACGCCACCCGGGGCGTAGCCTTCGTAGCGGATTTCCTCGTAGTCGACGCCTTCCAGTTCACCGGTGGCCTTCTTGATGGCGCGCTCGATCACGTCCTTGGACATGTTCACGGCCAGGCCCTTGTCCACCGCCACGCGCAGGCGCGGGTTGTTGTTGGGGTCGCCTCCACCGCCGCGCGCGGCAACGCCGATCTCGCGGATGATCTTGGTGAAAATCTTGCCGCGCTTCGCGTCGGACGCGTTCTTGCGGGCTTCGATGGAGGGGCCTCTACCCATGGGTGCTACCGTCTGGCTGCTTCAGGATCAAGGCGCGGATTCTACCTGATCGGGGACGGCAACCGTGTCTAGGGCGGAGAGATGCCGTCGGGCATGGCCCGGCGAAGCGCGTGCGAACCAACGGTTCGCACCCACCAGGGCAGGACGGTTCGCACCCACCGAGGTAGTCCGGTCGCACCCACCAGGGCAGGACGGTTCGCACCCACCGAGCCAGGGCGGTCGCCCCTACCAGATTACGCGGCGGCGGCGTCGCGGCTGTGGTCGAACTGGCCGTGGCGCAGGAAATGCGCGGTCTGCCGCGCGGCATCCGGCGACACGACCAGGCCGCTGTGGCTGGTGCGCACCACGCAATGATCGGTCAGGCCCGGCAGACGGGTTTCGGCCAGGGCCACGGTGCCATCGGAGGCGTCGTCCATCGCGCCCAGCAGGCTGCCCAGACCATGCGGCACCGAACCGGCGATCAGCCCGACCTCGGCCCTGCCCTGCCAGTCCGGCAAGCCGTCCAGCAGCAGCTCGCTGCTGCGCCCCAGCGCCAGGCCCCAGCCATGATCGGACAACGAGCGCGCGGTGCCACTGCCGCGCAGCGGTGAACCCAGGCAGACCACGCGCTGCACCGGCAGCTGCGGATTGCGCCGCAGCGCTTCCAGCGCCAACAGCCCGCCCAGGCTGTGGCCGACCAAACTCAGCGGGCCGGCGTCGGCCAGCCGCTCCAGCAGCTGCGGTACGGCCACGTCCGGGCCACCGAACACCGAGGAATAACCAAACGCGTGCACCTGGAAGCCGCGCGCGCGCAGGCGCCAGGCCAGCGGCCCGACCCAGGCGCGGGCATTCCAGATGCCATGCAGCAGCAATACGGGGGGAGTCATGCAAACAGCCTGGCGGTCAGCGGGGCAGGAACGTACGGTGATTGAACACGCGCGCGCAGCAAGCGGCAGTGAACATCAGGCCGCGCGCGGTGCGCGGCGCAGGATGAATTCGAGATCGTTCGTGTCGCCCACCGGGAACAGGTATTCGCCGGCCTTCTCGAAACCGTAGCGGGCGTAGAAGCGCTGTGCGCCGAAGTTCTCCGACCACACGCCCAACCACAGGGTGCGCGGGCCCTCGTGTTCCAGCCAGGCCAGCGCGGTTTCCAGCAGGCGGCTGCCCCAGCCGCAGCTTTGCTGCGTCTTGATCAGGTACAGGCGCTTGAGTTCGCCGTCACCGGGCTTCACGTCCGGGTGCGGCAGGCCACAGGGACCGGCGGCGGCATGGCCGACCGCCTCCCCGTCCAGCTCCAGTAGCCACACCGCGTAATCCGGGTGGGCCAGGATCACGCGCTGGCGCTCGACCGTGTAGGCCTCCTCAAGGAAGGCCTGCAGGTCCTGCGGCGGATACAGATGGCCGAAGGTTTCGGTGAACGTGCGGGCGGCCAGCGCCGACAGGGTCGGCGCGTCGTCCACGGTGGCGCGGCGGATGGAATACATGCAGCAAGTTGACGTCAGCGCGGAGGGGCGGTCAAGCCTTTTCCGACGATTCCGCTTCTTCGTCTTCCTCGTCCTCTTCCTCGTATTCCTCTTCGTCCTCGTCTTCTTCGCCTTCCTCGTCCTCGTCGTACTCTTCCTCTTCGTCGTCCTCGTAATCCTCGACGCCGAAGTCTTCTCCATCCCAACGGCCTTCGCCGTCGGCGACGAAGGTCAGGGCCATCGCGGCCGGGTTGGTACCGACGCGGACCAGCCAACCGCCGAACACGCGTGCACGCTCGGTGACCAGGTTGGCCTCGGAGCCTTCATTGCCCAGCTTTTCCCACTCCAGCGAAAACGCAAACTCGGTCATTGCCTGGATCTCCTGATCAGTTGGTCTTGGGGCGAACCTGGATGTGCACTTCGGCCAGCTGCGCGTCGACGATCGGCGACGGCGCGTCGGTCATCAGATCCTGTGCACCAGTGGTCTTCGGGAACGGGATGACGTCGCGGATCGACTCGGTGCCGGCCATCAGCGCGGCGATGCGGTCGATGCCGAAGGCGATGCCACCGTGCGGCGGCGCGCCGTAGTTCAGCGCGTCGAGCAGGAAGCCGAACTTGGCACGGGCTTCTTCGGCACCGATGCCCAGCAGCTCGAACACCGCGCTCTGCATGTCCGGACGGTGGATACGGATCGAACCGCCGCCGATCTCATTGCCGTTGAGCACCATGTCGTAGCCGCGCGAAACGGCGGTACGGGCATTGGCGCGCAGGTCGGCGATGTCGTCCACGGCCGGTGCGGTGAAGGGGTGATGCAGGGCGACGTAGCGCTGTTCTTCCTCGTCCCACTCGAACATCGGGAAGTCGGTGACCCACAGCGGCGCCCAGCCGTCGGCGACCATGCCGAAGTCCTTGCCGGCCTTCAGGCGCAGCGCGCCCATGAAGTCGGAGACCTTGTTGTAGCCGCCGGCACCGAAGAACACGATGTCGCCGTTGCCGGCGCCGACGTGGGCGACCAGCGCGGCGAACGACGCTTCGCTGAAGAACTTCTGGATCGGCGAGCTGATTTCGCCGTTGTCGGCGATCTTGATGTAGGCCAGGCCCTTGGCGCCGTACTTGGCGGCATGCGCGGCGTATTCGTCGATCTGCTTGCGCGACAGCGACGCACCGCCCGGGATGCGCAGCGCGGCAACGCGGCCCTCGGCATCATTGGCCGGGCCGGTGAACACCGGGAACTCGCTGTCCTTGACCAGTTCGGCCACGTCCACCAGCTCCAGCGCGATGCGCAGGTCCGGCTTGTCCGAGCCGTAGCGGCGCATGGCCTCGGCCCAGGTCATGCGCGGGAAGCTGGCGTCCAGCTGCACGTCCACCACTTCCTTGAAGATGGCGCGGATCATGTCCTCGACGAAATCCTGCACGTCGCGCTCGCGGACGAAGGCGAATTCCATGTCCAGCTGGGTGAATTCCAGCTGGCGATCGGCACGCAGGGCCTCGTCGCGGAAGCAGCGCGCGATCTGGTAGTAGCGGTCGAAGCCGGCCACCATCAGGATCTGCTTGAACAGCTGCGGGCTCTGCGGCAGGGCGTAGAACTCGCCCGGGTGCATGCGCGCCGGCACCAGGAAGTCGCGTGCGCCTTCCGGGGTGGCCTTGGTCAGGATCGGGGTTTCGATGTCCTGGAAGCCCTTTTCGTCCAGGTGGCGGCGCAGCGCCTGCACCAGCTTGATGCGGGTGCGCTGCATGCGCTGCATTTCCGGGCGGCGCAGGTCCAGGTAGCGGTACTTCAGGCGGGTTTCCTCGCCCGGGTTCTCGTGGGCGTGGAACGGCAGCGGCGCAGCCTTGTTCAGCACGGTGATGGCGGTGGCGATCACTTCCACCTTGCCGGTGCGCATCTTGTCGTTCACCGCGTGGCGGGCACGCACGACGCCTTCCACCTGCAGCACATCCTCGTAGCCCAGCGACGCGGCCACCGCGAACACTTCGGCATTGTCGACCTCCACCGTCACCTGCACGATGCCTTCATGATCGCGGAGATCGATGAAGCAGACGCCGCCCTGGTTACGGGCCACGTCGGTCCAGCCGGCGAGGGTGACAGTCTGGCCAATCAGGGTCTCGTCGACCAGGCCGCAGAAGTGGGTACGCATGGGGGGAAGCTCCGCTGGAGAACGCCGGCACCGGATGGGGGCCGGAAAGCCTCGTATTCTGCGGCCGAGGCCCCGGCTGGGGCAAATCCGGCCAGTCACACCGGCTTGATCGTCCCCCTCCCTATAGTCGGGCACCTGCCACCGTATGGGATGCCGCCATGAAACCGCTGTCCCTGGCCAGCCTGGCCGTGACCCTCAGCCTGGGTGCGCTGGGCACCCTTGCCCTGCCCGCCCCGTCCGCCTCTGCGCAGAACGGGGTGATCCGCTGCGAAAGCCAGAGCAACCGCGAACGGGTCTGCAACACCGGCTGGCGCGGCGCGCAGCTGGTCCGTCAGTTGTCTGGCAGCCCCTGCGAGGAAGGGCGCTCCTGGGGCAGCCGCAATGGCAGCATCTGGGTGACCAATGGTTGCCGCGCCGAGTTCGTCGAGGCCCGTGGTGGCTGGGGCGGCGGCAATGGCGGTGGCTGGGGAGGCAACAACGGTCGGCCCGGCGAGACCATCCGCTGCGAAAGCCAGAACAACCGCGAGCGCAGCTGCCAGGTCGGCTGGCGCAATGCCCGCCTGGTCCGCCAGTTGTCCGGCAGCCCTTGCGACGAGGGCCGTACCTGGGGCGTGCGCAACGGCGCGGTATGGGTCAGCAATGGCTGCCGCGCCGAATTCGCCGAGGCCCGCGGCTGGGGCGGTGGCGGTGGCGGCTGGGGCGGTGGCAACAGCAACTATTCCGTCACCTGCAGCAGCAACAACAACCGCTCGCAGACCTGCGACTGGGATGAGCGCCAGGGCCGGCCGGTGCTGCAGCAGCAGTTGTCGGGCAGCGTCTGCCAGGAAGGCCGCAGCTGGGGTTACTCGCGTGGCCAGGTGTGGGTGAGCAACGGCTGCCGGGCGCGCTTCGGCACGCGGTGAGTGCAGGGTCGGGGTCAGAGCCCTCCGCAGGAGGGATCCGACCCCGGGATCACGGCGCGGGTGCTGTGTCGTCGCCCCACGGTGGCGGTGGCAGTTCGACCGGCTTGCTCAGGTCGAACTGGACGCGGAAGCGGCGGCCGTCCGGGCGCGTCAGTTCGTAGACGAACGTCTGGTCCGGATCGATCTCCATTGCCCAGGTGTTGTGCGTGGAAGCCAGCATGTCGGCACGGCGGAACATCGCCACCGAATCGGCATCGGCCGGGAACTGCTGGCGCTCGGCGGTGCCCGGCGGCGTGCTGTCGCCACCGTACAGGGTGATCGCGTCGGGGCTGCCGTCTTCGTGGCGATGGTCGTGCTTCAGCCGCAGCCCGTTCGGCGTGCGGGTCAGCACCCAGGTCCGCGAGTGGTCATCACCGACATGGAACGGGATGCGCAGCTCGTGCGCCGGGTCGGCGCAGCCGCGCACATGCATGACCAGGCGCTGCCCGGCGAACGGATCCTTGGAGGTCGGTGCAGGCGTGTCCTCCACCACCTTGCCGACGTAGGCCTGGCCGCAATGTGCGGCGACGGCGGCCATGAACGCATCGGCCGGTGCGGTCGCCAGGTCATGAGCGACTGTATCGGAGCGCTGCGTGCACGCAGCGAGGCTGAGCAGGAGGGCGGCAGTAGTGGCAACGGCAATCGGTCTCATGCCCCAACCCTAACGGCCATGGACGATGGGCGCAAACCGCGCGCCAGTCCCGCTCAGCGCTCGGCAGACGGTGCTGCCGGCAGTGCTTCGGTCGCCGCCACCGGTGCGGCCTCGCCCTCGCCGGCCGGCTCCTGCTCCACCGGATCAACGTCAAACGGTGTACGGAACACCAGCGACGGCAACAGCGTGGTCAGCGCCGCGTACAGCAGCAGCGCACCGAACAGCACCGCCGGAATCTGGAAGCGCTCACGCATGATCGCCGCCAGCACCAGGGTGAAGATCAGCGTCGGTGCCAGCGCCAGCGAGACCCGCAGGCTGCTGCGGAAGCTCTCGCCGAACATCACCCGGCGCTGCAGCCAGACCACGCCGATGCGCAGCGGCAGCACCACCAGGGTGATCACGATGCCCAGCCCCAGCGCCTCGAAGCTCAGCGCTTCGGCGGGCACCTTGGTGCCGGCGTTGAAGAAGTAGAACGGCACGAAGAACGAGGCGAACAGGCGCAGCGCGTGCAGGTTCTCGTGCGAGGCCAGCAGCGGCATGCGCTGGTGCAGCAGGCGCGCGACCAGCCCGGCGATGAACGCGCCAACCAGGTAGTACACGCCCAGCAGGTAGGTGATGTAGGCCGCCACCATGCCGACCATCACCAGCAGCGAGAATTCCGAGCCCGGCGCGTGCGGTGCCACCCAGCGGCCCAGCGCGATGAACAGCAGCGGCAGGCCGATCATCATCGCCAGCAGTGCCAGGCTGGACAACGCCATGTGCCCTGGGTCACCGGCCTGCAGCACGATGAACAACGCCGCCAGCGCCAGCAGTTCGCCGGCGATGGCCTTGCTGGTCACCCAGAACCGCTCGTCTTCGCTGAGGCCCAGCCGCGACAGCGAGTCCATGATGAAGCCCGTGGACGGCGTCAGCAGCGCCAGCGCCAACAGGCCCGCGGCCTGCCACGGCAGCCCCGCATAGCGCCAGGCCAGCCAGCCCACGCCGAACAGCGTGCCGGTACGGATCACCAGGTGCGCCAGCAGCGGCCACATGCCACGGCGCAGCGCCTGCAGGTCCACTTCCAGGCCGGCGAACAGGAACAGCGAGGAAATGCCCAGCGTGGCCAGCAGGCCGATCACCGCATCGTGGGCCTGGTCGCCCAGCCAGAGCATGCCGATGATGCCGAACAGCAGGCAGGTCAGCGGCGCGGGCAGGCTGAAACGCTGCAGCGCGCGCGGAATCACCAGCAGCGCGAAGATCAGCAGCAGGTAGATCAGTTCATGGCTCATGGGGGACTTCCGTGTGGTTCGAACGCGCGCAGGATGCGCGCGCCGAACCGATCCGGCAAGCCACGTTTGAATGACCCCGGTTACCTCATCCGATCAACCGGTCGGCAATCCGCCCCACCTGTGCCAGCACGCTAGCGCGTTGCTCGTAGCTGATCGCGCCCGCCTGCAGATAAGCCGTCAACACCCACGGGGCGCCTCCGGCTACGGGCCACAGCACGGCGATGTCGTTGCGCGCGTCTTCACCATTGCTGCCGGTCTTGTCACCCACGCGCCAGCGCTTGCCCAGGCCCGCGCGCAGGCAGGCGTCGCCGGTTTCGTTGTCGATCAGCCAGTCGGCCAGCTGCTGCCGCGAAGCCGGTTGCAGTACCTCGCCCAACACCACGCGCTGCAGGGTCGCGGCCATCGCCGCCGGCGTGGTGGTGTCGCGCGGGTCGCCCTTGGCAAAGCTGTTCAGCTCCGGCTCCAGGCGGTCACTGCGGCTCACCGTGTCGCCGCTGGCGCGCAGGAACGCGGTCACTGCGGGCGGGCCACCGACCACGCCGAACAGCAGGTTGGCGGCGGTGTTGTCGCTGGTGATGATCGTGGCACGGCACAGGTCGCGCACGGTCATGTCCTTGCCGGCGTGGCGGCGGGTGACCGGTGCATGCGAGAGCAGATCGGCCTCGCCCACCGGCACGCGCCTGTCCAGCAATGCCGGCATGCGTTCGGCCTGGCTGAGCACGGTGGCCGCCAGCATGCTCTTGAAGGTGCTGCACATCGGGAAGCGCTCGTCCTGGCGATGACCGATGCGGCGACCGCTGGCAGTGTCCAGCAGGGTCACGCCGAGGCGTCCGGCGCAGGCCTTTTCCAGCGCGGCGAAATCACTGGCGGCGGTGATGGCGGCATCGGTGGGTGCGTTGGCGGTGGCCTTGCCCGCTGCACGTGCCAGCAGCGGCAAGGCAAGCGAGGAAGCCACGGCGGCAGCACTGAACTGCAGGAATCGGCGACGGGCGAGCATGCGGGTTCTCCTGGGGGACTGCTCGATTATTGAAGCCTTGATCGGGGGCGACCAGCGCAAAAAATCTGCGAGAGACATTAGTTCAATTAATGCCTGACGCATTCAACCCCTTAATTTTCCGAAATGTCTCGTTGAAGCGTTAGGATCATCCATCACTCCAGCTCACGACTGCGCGATGTTGCACCCTGCCCTGCCACTGAACGCGCTGCGCGCCTTCGAGGCCGCCGCCCGCCACCAGAACTTCACCCGTGCCGCGCTGGAGCTGTGTGTCAGCCAGGCCGCACTGAGCCACCAGATCCGTGGGCTGGAGGACCGGCTCGGCATCCGCCTGTTCCATCGCCTCCCGCGCGGCGTGGCGCTCACCGATGAAGGCGCGGCCCTGTATCCGGTGCTCAACGAATCGTTCGAGCGCATCTCCGCCAGCATCGCGCGTTACACCGGCGGACCTGCGCGTGAAGTGCTGACCCTGGGCGTGGTCGGCACCTTCGCCACCGGCTGGCTGCTGCCACGGCTGGCCGCGTTCGAGGCAGCGCACCCGGACATCGAGCTGCGCCTGCAGACCCACAACAACCGCATCGACCTGGCCGGAGAAGGGCTGGACCTGGCGATCCGCTTTGGTGATGGCGACTGGCAGGGCCAGGCGTGCACGGCGATCCTCGACGCGCCGTTTGCACCGCTGTGCGCACCGGCGCTGGCGCGGCGCCTGAAACAGCCACGCGACCTGGGCACGCTGCCGCTGCTTCGTTCCTACCGCAGCGACGAATGGCCGCGCTGGCTGCAGGCGGCCGGGGTCAGCGGCGTGGAAGCGCGCGGGCCGGTATTCGATTCCTCGTTGACGGTCGCGATGGCGGCCGCCGGTGGCGCCGGTGTGGCCTTGCTGCCGCTGCGCATGTTCGAGCAGGAACTGGCCGAGGGTCGCCTGCTGCAGCCGTTCAGCACCACGCTGGAGCTGGGGCGCTACTGGCTGACGCGGCTGCGATCGCGTGCAGAGCGCGAGCCGGCCAAGCGGTTCCGCGAGTGGCTGCAGGCACAGGGCGCGTAGTCAGTGCCGGCCGCTGGCCGGCAATCCCTTGATCGTTGTGGGCGCATCGCGCTGCCGGCCAGCGGCCGGCACTACCGGTCAGGACTCAAGCAGTTCCATCCAGGCGGCTTCGGCCTTTTCCAGCTGCGCGGCGGCGGTTTCGCGATCGCGGCCAAGCACGGCCATGCGCGTGGCATCGGCGTAGTTGGCCGGGTCGGCCAGCTGGCGGTCCAGCTCGGCCAGGGCACCTTCCAGCTCGGCCACCTTGGCTTCAGCGGCGGCCAGCTTGTGCGGGTTCACCGGCTTCTTCTGCACCACCTGCGCCACCGGGGCGGTCTTCACCACCACCGGCTCTTCCACCTGTTCCATGCGCGCCTTGGTGCCCTGCGCCTGCGGGCGGGTACGCAGCCACGCGGCGTAGGCATCCAGGTCGCCATCGAACGGCTCGACCACGCCATCGGCCACGCGCCAGTAGGTATCGCAGACCAGGCCGATCAGATGGCGGTCGTGAGAGACCATCACGATCGCGCCTTCGAAGGTGGCCAATGCTTCGGCCAGCGCTTCGCGCATTTCCAGGTCAAGGTGGTTGGTCGGTTCGTCCAGCAGCAGCACGTTCGGCTGCTGCCAGGCGATCAGCGCCAGCGCCAGGCGTGCGCGCTCGCCACCGGAGAAGCCATCGACCGGCTCGAACGCGCGGTCACCCGGGAAGTTCCACTTGCCGAGGAAGTCGCGGAACGACTGGTTCGGTGCGTCCGGGGCGATCTCGCGGAAATGCTCCATCGGCGACTGGCCTTCGTGCAGCGACTCCACCGTGTGCTGGGCGAAGTAGCCGATCTTCAGGTCCGGGTGCGCCATGCGCTCGCCGACGATCGGTGCCAGCTCGCCCACCAGGGTCTTCACCAGGGTGGTCTTGCCGGCACCGTTCGGGCCGAGCAGGCCAATGCGCTGGCCCGCTTCCAGACCGAAGCCGACGTTGTGCAGGATCACTGCGTCCTTGCCGTAGCCGGCCTCGACATGGTTCAGGCGGATCAGCGAGAACGGCAGCTTGGCCGGCGGCGCGAACTCGATGCGGAACTCGCGCTCGGCGCGCACTGCTTCGGTGCCGGCCAGCTTGGCCAGGCGCTTCATGCGGCTCTGCGCCTGCGCGGCCTTGCTGGCCTGTGCCTTGAAGCGGTCGATGAAGCTCTGCAGGTGGGCGCGCTCGGCCTGTTCCTTCTCGTGCGCGATCTGCTGCTGGCGCAGCTGTTCGGCGCGCTGGCGCTCGAAATCGGTATAACCGCCCGGGTAGAGCTTGGCGCCGCCGCCGTGCAGGTGCAGGGTGTGGGTGGCCACGTTGTCGAGGAACTCACGGTCATGCGAGATCAACAGCAGGGTGCCGGGGTACTTCAGCAGCCACTGCTCCAGCCAGTACACCGCGTCCAGGTCCAGGTGGTTGGTCGGTTCGTCCAGCAGCAGCAGGTCACTGGGCATCATCAGCGCGCGGGCCAGGTTCAGGCGTACGCGCCAGCCGCCGGAGAACGAGGACACCGCGCGGTGGTGGGTCTCGGCCGGGAAACCGAGGCCGTGCAGCAGCTTGCCGGCGCGCGCTTCGGCGTCGTAGGCCCCCATCTCGGCCATCTTCGTGTGCGCGTTGGCCACCGCCTCCCAGTCTTCGCGCGCGGTTGCTTCAGCCTCTTCAGCCAGCACCGCAGCCACATCGGTATCCCCGCCCAGCACAAAGCTCAGCGCCGGGTCCGGCAGCGACGGGGTTTCCTGGGCCACGCTGGCGATACGGACCTTGCCGGGCAGGTCGACGTCACCCTTGTCGGCCTCCAGCTCGCCCTTCACCGCCGCGAACAGGCTGGACTTGCCAGCACCGTTGCGGCCGACCACGCCCACCCGGTAACCGGCGTGCAGGGTCAGGTCGACATTGGACAACAGCAGCCGCTCGCCGCGGCGCAAGGCGAAATTACGAAGGGAGATCATCGGGGGAGGGGTCCATATAACCGGATGGAATGTGCTGGTGAGCACTGTTCCTGCGACGTAATTCTAGCGTTAACGAATACTTGACGCGCCCCGGGATGCGCGGCGGCAGGCCAACTCTCTCCCTCGTCGGCCCCGCGCAGCCCCCGGGCCCCACCTCCCGCCGCTGCCCTCTGCCGCTAAATGGTTGCTGCTGCAACGTTTTTTCCTGTTGCAACCATTTGACAGGCACTGAATATCCCGTTAATTCCTGCCTTGCGCACCGCAACAACCGCCGTCCGCCTCACCCCCGTGATGTCGATTCCGGTGCCACCCCCGCCAACCGGAGCCCCATCCCGATGACCCGCAAGACCAGCCTGATCGCCGCCGCCGTCGCTGTCGCACTCGGTGGCTCTCCGTTCGTTGCCGCTGCCCAGCAGGCCGGCACCGCCGCCAACACCCTGGACACGGTGATCGTCACCGGCACCCGCGTGGCCGACCGCACCGTCGCCGAATCGCAGTCGCCGATCGACATCATCACCCCTGAAGTGCTGCAGTCCACCGGCACCAGTGAACTGGCCACCGCACTGTCGCGCGCCCTGCCCTCGCTGAACTTCCCGCGCCCGGCCTTGACCGACGGCACCAGTGGCGTGCGCCCGGCGCAGCTGCGCGGCCTGTCGCCGGACCAGGTGCTGGTGCTGGTCAACGGCAAGCGCCGCCACACCTCGGCGATGATCAACGTCAACGGCAGCATCGGCCGTGGCTCGTCGGCGGTGGACATCAATGCGATTCCGATCGCCGCCATCGAGCGTGTGGAAGTGCTGCGCGACGGTGCGTCGGCACAGTACGGCTCGGACGCCATTGCAGGCGTCATCAACATCGTGCTCAAGGGCAGCGGCCGTGGCGGCAGCCTGGCCGTGGACTACGGCCAGTACTCGGCCGGTGACGGCAACAAGTACCAGCTCTCCGGCGATACCGGCGTCGAGTTCGGCAACGGCCGTGGTCGCGTGCACGTGGCTGGCCAGATCAGCCAGCAGGACGAGAGCAACCGCGCCGGCCCGTACCGCGGCGCCGCCCCGAACACCGGCAACTTCCCCAGCATCGGCCAGAAGACCTTCATCGTCGGCGACCCGCGCGTGGATGCCACCGCCGCGTCGGCCAACGCCAGCTTCGACTTCAGCGACCACGTGACCGGCTACGCCAGCGCGCTGCTCAGCAACCGCGACATCACCTCGTTCGCGTTCTACCGTTCGCGCAACCACAGCGGGCAGAGCGCGCTGCTGGCGCAGACCTACCCCGACGGCTTCGTGCCGGAGATCAACCAGTATTCGAAGGACCGCTCGCTGGTGGCCGGGGTCAAGGGCAACACCGACAACGGCTGGACCTGGGACCTGAGCCTGAACCACGGTGAGAACACCCTCGACTTCCACACCCGCAACAGCATCAACTACAGCCTCGGCGCAACCAGCCCGCGCTCGTTCTACGACGGCACGCTGAAATACCAGCAGGACATCTTCAATGCCGACCTGACCAAGTCGCTGGACTGGGGCCTGGCCTACCCGGTCACGCTGTCCTTCGGTGGTGAGTACCGCAAGGAAAAGTGGGACCAGAACCCGGGCGAACTGAACTCGTACACCGGCAGTGGCGCGCAGGGCTTCGCGGGCTTCACCCCGACCAATGAAGTGCATGCGGACCGCCACAACTACGCGGTCTATGCTGGCCTGGAAGCAGACCTGACCGAGAAGTTCTCGGCCGGCATCACCGGCCGCTACGAGGACTACTCGGACTTCGGCGACCGCTTCTCCGGCAAGCTGTCGGCGCGCTATGCATTCACCGACAAGGTCGCGCTGCGGGCCACCGCCTCCAGTGGCTTCCGTGCACCGTCGCTGGCGCAGCAGGGCTACCAGGCGGTCACCAGCCAGTTCCTCAATGGCGTATTCGTCGAGCGTGGCACCTTCCCGACCACCAGCCCGGCCGCGCAGGCGCTGGGCGCCTCGCCGCTGAAGGCCGAGACCTCCACCTCCTACAGCCTGGGCCTGGTGCTGCAGCCGGCCGACCGCCTGTATATCACCGTCGACGCCTACCAGATCGACATCGATGACCGCATCGCATTGTCGTCCAGCATCACCACCAACGCGGCCACCAGCGCGCTGCTGGGCACCCTGGGCCTGCCGCAGGTGACCGCTTTCTCCTACTTCACCAACGGCCTGGATACGCGCACCCGTGGCGTCGACTTCGTGTCCAGCTATACGGTGCCGTTCAACGCCAGCAGCCTGGAGCTGACCGCTGCGTACAGCTACAACGACACCGAAGTGCGCCGCGTCGGCGGCACCCCGGCGGTGTTCGGAACGCTGGGCCTGACCCAGTCGCTGATCGGTCGCGACGAAATTGGCCGCATCGAGGACAGCTACCCGCGCGACAAGGCGATCCTGAGCGGCACCTGGCGTTCGGACCACTGGGAACTGGGCCTGGCCGCCACCCGCTACGGCAAATTCACCGTGCGCAACTCGGCCACCGCGCTGCGTGACCAGACCTACGGCGACGCCTGGGTGGTGGATGCCTCGGCCAGCTACAAGCCGAGCAGCAACTGGACCCTGACCGTGGGCGCCGACAACCTGCTGGACAAGTACCCGGACCGCACCGAAGACCTGCAGAACTCGACCTTCGGCATGCTGCCGTACAGCAACTACTCGCCGTTCGGCTTCAACGGCGCGTATGTGTACGGGCGGATCAAGTACACTTGGTAAGCGACGCTCTGGTAGTGCCGGCCGCTGGCCGGCAACTCCTAGCCACATCTCTCACACCCGCCGGAGTGATCCGGCGGGTGTTTTGTTATGTGCTGCGGGCAAGATCAGCCGCGCGGCTGGCAATTGGACGTGCGATGACCTTCTACGATCACACGGACAGACTCGAGACAGTTGTCCAGACTGTCAAAATTCACGCTCACTTGAAGACCAGGCAGCGACCACCTCGCGCTGCCAAACGTTCCTTCATCAAGCCAACGACTGGCTCGTTGATCCATGCGCTCTTCGAGAATGGACGGCGGATCATCGAATTGAAGGCCGAATGGCAGCGGCCCAGCCCAGGCTCTTGAGTTTCCCAGTCGATCGCGGACGAAACTGATGCCGGTGCATACCGGATGGCTACCGGGCACGCCCTGCCTACTGTCAAAGTAAAGGATGAAGCCATGCTCGTCGGATCTATCAACGACCTCGCTGCTCGCCTCCGCCATCAGACTCGCAAGACCAAGGTCCCGGAACGCGACCTGGAAATCGGGGTCATTGGTCGATCTGCCGAGGACAGCGAGCACCTGCTCCGCCGAAGGGTACTCGCGCGTTGCCGGTGCGCAAGCCAATGGATGCATGGGAATTCCCAAGCTGATATCAAAGATCCCACACGCTCCTGCCTGTTTGATGCATCCAGCCTGATACGTCAGACGGATGCGGTAGTCAGGCAACCACCACGCGTCACGCCTGCCGGCGTGCAAGCTGTCCCCAAAGCCCGCCGTGGCGAGCCTTTCGCGCGCTGTCGTCCTATCGTCCTCCCATTGCAGGCCAAACAGCAGGTCGCCTTCGTACCTGCGCATGACATCCGGAATGCCGGCCGTCACCGCAACGTTGGTGAAGATCAGCTCACCGCTCTTGCCGTGCGAAGCAATGGATCGCCCGTTCCAGTAGTTGCGCTCGCTGAAGGAGAACAGCATGCCCCGCGCGCTCACACGCACAATCGTCTCGTAAGGGCTTTTGGCAGGCCGGGCCAGCTCTGGCCTTCGCCTGACGCCAAGCGACTGCAGCATCGTTGAGACGGCTGGGTCAGTGGCGCTTCTGCCAAACAGGGCTGTTATCGCCTGTAGGTCCATTCATTCCTCTTGTGGCAGCCCCAGGCTGACGCAGCGGACTCCCCTTTCACCGTCGTAGTCGACAGCCAGCTCCAGCTTTCCGAGCGTCCATGCGTCGACATTGCCAGACAGACCAAACACCGTTGGCGCCCCCAGATCGACAGATGCGTCCGACCTGATCTGGTCCCTGGACATCAGGAAGTTCAGGCCGAAAGGCATCGGCCCTTCATACTGGGTGCCGGTGTCATTTCGCCAGCCCCAGAAGATCACGTCGGTGAGCATCCAGGGGCCATCATCGATGTCGTGATAGGCGGTCTCTGAGACCAGACCGGCATCCTTGAATTCAAGCTGCAGTCCAGCAGCGTCATCTGCCCAGATCCGGTGACCACTGACACCCAGGCGGTAATCATCCAGATTCTGAAGCTGGATTCCGATCCTGGAAAAGATGGTTTCGAGCTCCTTCGATTCCGAATCTCTACCGATCGCGGCGATGAACTCTTCAACGGTGGGATGATTCATGAAATTCCGCCTATCTGTATGGGCGAGATGCGCCTACGTAGCGCTTACGGATGGTGATCGCTACGCTTGATGGGGATGCTCAACGAGATGCAGCGGATCGAGTCATCTGGACCAGAGAAATCAACCGCAAGCTCCAAGCCACTGACGCACCAGACATCCACCTCACCATCAAATCCCATTTCAACAGCATTCCCTGCACTCAACGCGGCGAGTCGCTCCCTTACATGCTGGCGCAGCATGGAAAAGCTCAGTCCACAGGGCAACGGGCCTGAGTAGGCAGGCTTCTCCTTCCTGACTTTGTTCTTCTTACTCACTCTCGCTCCCCAGAGCGCTACGCTCGTCAGTACCCAGGGCCCTTCGTCCAGGTCGTGGTAAGGAATGTCCACCAGCAGCCCGACGTCCTTGAATTCCAACTGCAGCGTATTTTCCTCGTCAGTCCAGAACCGCATTCCCGCCAACTTCAACGGATAGTGACGAAAGTCGCGCTCACCAATTTCCAGATCAAGGAGCAAGCGGGACAGGGGCGCCGAGCTTGTGTCTTGACCTATCGCCTGAATCACTACGTCAATGCCGGGAAGCTTCATGTGGTCGTTCGCCCATGCGGTCTGGAGAGAGCAGGCCCCTCTGATTGGTCAGCAGAACGGAGTAGCGGACACATGGTGACGTGTTCCGGACTCGAGGAACCCTCCGCCAGATTGCAAACTTCAGCCCCGTCGCCTGCGCCTCCCGGCCGGCCACCGGCCCTTGGATGCTGTCGCATCGACTGAAAACCTTGGCGCACAGGGGCAAAGGGTCCTGCGATGGCACCGCCGCGTATCGAACCCATCCCCTTCCCGTGCCTTTCTCGGGTGGCGTCGGCCTGGCTGCGGTTCACGGTCCAGAGCCACTGGCCACCCCAAACAGGTCCGATCCCGACAGCGCCACCCTCGACCGCCCCGCACACGCCAGGCCGGACGCCGACCACTGATGGCTCCGCCCACGCAACGATCCGATACGCTGGCCCGGTTTGCCGTATCTGGCCGCATCGGTGAAAATCGGGGCATTCCCCCGATTTCCTGCGAGTGCCGATGCACCATGACACCGACCTGATCAACATCGTTGCCGTTGGCCTGGGGCTCGCCTTCATCTTCGGCGCGCTGGCCAACAAGCTCCGCTTGTCTCCCCTGGTCGGTTACCTGGTTGCTGGCATCTGCGTAGGTCCGTTCACCCCCGGCTTCGTCGCCGACCAGGCGCTGGCCAACCAGCTGGCCGAGCTGGGCGTGATGCTGCTGATGTTCGGCGTCGGCCTGCACTTCTCGCTGAAGGACCTGATGGCGGTCAAGGCCATCGCCATTCCCGGTGCCATCGGGCAGATCGCGGTCGCCACCCTGCTCGGCTGGGGTGTGGCCTCGCTGATGGGCTGGCCGGCCATCCATGGCGTCATCTTCGGTTTCTCGCTGGCTACCGCCAGCACCGTGGTGCTGCTGCGGGCGATGGAAGAACGCCGCCTGCTGGAGACGATGCGCGGCAAGATCGCGGTCGGCTGGCTGATCGTGGAAGACCTGGCCTGCGTGCTGGCACTGGTGATGATGCCGGTGATGGCCGGCGTGTTCGGCCCCGACGCGGCCAAGGAATCGCACTCGCTGGGCAGCGTGCTGGCCGACATCGGCTGGACCTTCGTGCAGCTGGGCCTGTTCGTGGCGGTGATGCTGGTGGTCGGGCGCCGGGTCATCCCGTGGATCCTGGAACGCATCGCCGGTACCGGTTCGCGTGAGCTGTTCACCCTGTCCGTGCTGGCGATCGCGCTGGGCGTGGCGTTCGGCTCGGCGATGCTGTTCGGCGTCTCGTTCGCGCTGGGCGCGTTCTTTGCCGGCATGCTGCTCAACGAATCGGAGCTGAGCCACAAGGCCGCGCATGATTCGCTGCCGCTGCGCGATGCGTTCGCGGTGTTGTTCTTTGTGTCGGTCGGCATGCTGTTCGACCCCAACATCATCGTGCAGCACCCGTGGCAGGTGCTGGCCACGGTGCTGATCATCATGTTCGGCAAGTCAGCCGCCGCGTTCTTCATCGTGCGTGCGTTCGGCCACCCGACCAGCACCGCGCTGACCATCTCGGCCAGCCTGGCGCAGATCGGCGAGTTCGCCTTCATCATCGCCGGCCTCGGCGTGGCGCTGCAGATCCTGCCGAAGGAGGGCCAGTCGCTGGTGCTGGCCGGTGCGCTGGTGTCGATCATGCTCAACCCGCTGGTGTTCGGCCTGCTCGACCGTTGGCAGGCCAAGCAGGAGCAGTCTCCGCAGGTACCCGAGCCGCCCGAAGCGATCGGCCCGTCGCGCGACCTGCATGACCACGCCATCGTGATCGGCTATGGCCGGGTCGGCAGCGAACTGGCACAGGTGCTGCGCGACCGTGGCGTGCCGGTGCTGGTGATCGATGACAACAAGGAACACGTCGAGCAGGCGCACGCCAAGGGCCTGGCGGCGATCCGCGGCAATGCCGCTGCCGACCGGGTGCTGGCCGAGGCCCATCCGGAACGCGCGAAGATCGCGGTGCTGGCGATTCCGCAGCCGCTGGAAGCCGGTGAGGCACTGGCCAAGCTGCGGGCGATCAACCCGGATCTGACCCTGCTGGCGCGTGCGCACAGCGACGCGGAAGTGAAGCACCTGCTGGAACACGGTGCGGATGGCACGGTAATGGCCGAACGTGAGCTGGCGTATTCGCTGGCGGAGATGGTGATGGCCACGCCGCCGTATCGCGGGTTGGGCCAGCACAGTATTCCGGTGGTGTGAGGGGTGTGCGTGCGGCAGGGCTCGCAGCCCTGCACCTGCTGAAGCAACTTCAACTGCAACGGCAAAAGCAGGCATTCCGTGGGATGGCGGGGTGGGTCCGGTGGCGGGAGACGCCGTAAACCCTTCCATGGGGGCTTGGCCGCGGCTTGCTCGTGTGTGCAGTCCTTGCACACACGGCAAGACCAGGGTTGGGCGTCCTGCCCAACCCGCCCGAGGCATGCCTCGGGCCCATGCCGCGGACACTCCCGCCACCGGACCCACCCCGCCTTCGACAGATTCCTGCGATCTGCCGGAACGGCGTCCTGCTCTGGTAGGTGTCGACCTTGGTCGACACGGCGGTGCATGGGGTCAGATCCATTTTCCACAGGAAAACGGATCTGACCTCGGAAACAGAAAAATCCCCGGTCGACCCGCATCGACCGGGGATCTGGATCGCCACGTTGCCACGCCTTGGAGAGGCAGTTCCACCGTAGCGCATCGCGGCACCGGTGGTGATCGCCTGTGGCGATGACGACCAAGCGTGTGGCTATCAGGCGCCGGCCAGGGCCTGTTCCAGGTCGGCACGCAGGTCGCCGATATGTTCAATGCCGATCGACAGCCGCACGGTGTCTTCACTGACGCCGGCCTTGGCCAGCTCCGCCGCATCCAACTGGCGGTGGGTGGTCGAGGCGGGATGGGTGGCCAGTGACTTCGCATCGCCCAGGTTGACCAGGCGGGTGAACAATTTCAGCGCGTCAAGGAAACGTGCGCCTGCCTCGCGCCCGCCCGGCAGGCCGAAGGTCAGCACGCCCGAGCCGTGCCCACCCAGATAGCGCTGCGCGGCGGCGTGCTCGGGATCGTCGGCCAGCCCGGCATAGCGCACCCACGCCACCTTTGCGTGTGACTTCAGGAACTGCGCGACGGCCAGTGCGTTGGCGTTGATGCGTTCCATGCGCAGGGCCAGGGTCTCGATGCCCTGCAGGATCAGGAACGCATTGAACGGCGACAACGCAGCGCCGGTATTGCGCAGCGGCACCACCCGCGCGCGGCCGATGTAGGCCGCTGGCCCCAGGGCTTCGGTATAGACCACGCCGTGGTAGCTGGGGTCGGGCTGGTTGAGCCGCGCGAAGCGTTGGGGCTGTGCGGTCCAGTCGAAGCGGCCGGAATCGATGATCGCGCCGCCGAGGCTGGTGCCGTGGCCGCCCAGGTACTTGGTCAGCGAATGCACCACGATGTCGGCGCCGTGCTCGAATGGGCGCAGCAGGAACGGCGTGGCCACGGTGTTGTCGACGATCAGCGGCACGCCAGCGGCATGCGCGACCTCCGCAATCGCAGCGATGTCGGTGACGTTGCCGCGCGGGTTGCCGATCGATTCGACGAACACCGCCTTGGTGCGCTCGTCGATCAGCGCGGCGAACGCAGAAGGATCAGCCGGATCAGCAAAGCGCGCCTGGATGCCGTACTGCGGCAGGGTGTGCGCCAGCAGGTTGAGGCTACCGCCATACAACGCGCTGGAGGCGACGATGTTGTCGCCAGCCTCTGCAATGGTCTGGATGGCATAGGTGATCGCGGCCTGCCCCGAGGCCAGCGCCAGCGCACCGATGCCGCCTTCCAGCGCGGCCAGGCGCTGCTCCAGCACGTCGGTGGTGGGGTTCATGATGCGCGTATAGATATTGCCCGGTACCTTCAGGTCGAACAGGTCGGCGCCGTGCTGGGTGTCATCGAAGGCATACGCCACCGTCTGGTAGATCGGCACCGCCACCGCGCGGGTAGTCGGGTCGGGACGGTAGCCGCCGTGCACGGCCAGGGTTTCCAGTTGCCACTGCGGGTCGCTCATTGCGCCAGGCTCCATCCGGGGAAACCGCCACCATAGGCCAGCCGTCGCCCGCCGCTGAAAGCTGCTGGCGATGACGTCCATACCGGGGGTTATCAGGTTGGCCGCGATTCAGGCAGCGGTCACGGGGCGTTGATAGGCTTCGCCGCCGGGCGCTCCTGCCCGGGCACGGAGGCCCCACGCGCATGCAGCCATCCCCCTGGACACCCACCGCCAACGGTACCCCGACCCAGGTCTTGTTGGTGGAGGACGACCGTCGCCTGGCCGAACTGGTCAGCGACTATCTCCACGAACATGGTTTCGCCGTGCAGCATGTGGCGCGCGGTGACCTTGCCGGCGCGGCCTGCCGCCAGCATGCGCCCGAGCTGGTGGTACTGGACCTGATGCTGCCCGGCCTCGGCGGCATCGACGTGTGCCGGCAGATCCGCAGCTTCTCCGACGTGCCGATCCTGATGCTGACCGCCTGCGAAGACGACATCGAGCAGGTGCTGGGCCTGGAATCGGGCGCCGATGACTATGTGCACAAACCGATCGAGCCGCGCCTGCTGCTGGCCCGCCTGCGCGCCCTGCTGCGCCGCCGCCATGGCAGCAGCAACACCGGTACACCCAGCCGTCTGATGCATGGCGAACTGCTGATCGACCGCATGCAGCGCGAAGTGCACCTGCACGGTCAACCGGTCGAGCTGGGCACCACGGAATTCGAGATCCTGTGGCTGCTGGCCAGCCAGCCGGGGCAGATCCTGTCGCGCGACCAGATCCTGCAGGCGGTGCGCGGCATCGGCTTTGACGGCCTGGACCGCAGTGTCGATGTCAGCATCGGCAAGCTGCGCCGCAAGCTCGGTGATGATGCGCGCGAACCGCGGCGGATCAAGACCGTGTGGGGCCGTGGCTACCAGTTCAATCCGTCGGCCTGGACGGCATGAAGCGGCTGTTCCTGTGGTTGTGGTTTATCACGGGTGCCTGCTTCCTGGTGTCGGTGTTCTTCCTCAACCACATCCTGGACGGCATCTACACGCCCGTGCAGGATCGCGTCTTCGTCCAGCAGGTGCGTGGTCAGGTGTACGCCCTGCGCAGTGGCCTGGCCGGCCTGGATGCCGACCAGCAGCGTGAGCGCCTGCGGCAGTGGCAGCCACACTACGGCATCGCCCTGGCCCTGCTCGACAAACCTCCCGCACTCGACGCGCAGGAACAGGTGGCCGTGAAGGCCGATGGTTTCATCGTGCGCGATCAATACCAGCAGGTCCTGCTGCCCATCGAGGGCAGCGATGGCCGCTGGCTGCACCTGCGCCTGCCTGGCGCGGTGCAGATGACGACGTACATGACCATCGCCGCCTACCTCAGCATCCTGCTGCTGGTGGGCGCCAGCCTGTACGCGTGGGTGCGCCTGCTCTGGCGCGACCTGGAAGCGCTGCGCCGGCATGCCGACCGCATCGGTTCGGGCGATCTGCAGGCACGTGCCCAGGTCTCGCCACGCTCGCAGATCCGGGTCATCGTCGACCACTCCAACCGCATGGCGGCACGCGTGGCCGAACTGGTGCAGCGCCAGCGCGACCTGACCCATGCGATCTCGCACGAGCTGCGCACGCCGATCGCGCGCGTGGCCTTCGGCCTGGACCTGATGCAGGACAGCGATGACCGCGAACGCCGCGAACGGCTGGCGCGGGGCCTGCACGGCGATCTGGCCGAACTCAACCGGCTGGTCAGCGAACTGCTGGCTTACGAACGGCTGGAGCATCCCAGCGAGGGCGAGCCGATGCAGCGCATCGAAGCCAACGACTGGCTGCAGGCCTGCCTGGCCGATGCGCGCCGCGATGCCGAACGTGCCGGGGTGGTACTGCGCGTGCAGCCCAGTGCGTTGCCGCGGGTGGATGCCGAACCACGCCTGCTGCAGCTGGCACTCAGCAATCTGGTGGGCAATGCGCTGCGCCATGCGCGTTCGCAGGTGGAAGTCTCGCTGGTCGGTGTCAGCGGCCGCGCCTGCCTGCGTGTGGATGACGACGGTCCCGGCATTGCCGAAGCCGATCGCGAGAAGGTGATGCGCCCGTTCACCCGCCTGGATGACAGCCGCAGCCGCGATACCGGGGGCTTCGGCCTGGGCCTGGCCATCGTCAGCCGCATTGCCGTCCGCCACGGCGGCGAACTTCGCATCAGCCGCGCCACGTTGGGCGGCGCGCGCATGGAAATGCACTGGCCGCTGGCTGCCAGCTGAACGCCCCTGGGCGCGATTACAGTTGATTACAACTCCCGCACAACTGCGGACGGATCGGTCGCCGGCGTATCGCCACGCTAGCGACCCTGCAGCACTCGCCGGATGCGCGTGCTGCCTTCCTCCCATTGTCGAGAGTTTCCATGTCCCAGCTTCGCCGTTCCCCCGCCCTGCTCTGCCTGGCCCTGTTGCCGCTGTTCGCCGCACCGATCGCCCACGCCAAGGATGACCACTGGACCTTCGAGGTCGCTGCCGGCGGTGGCGTGGCGCCGCGCTACAGCGGCAGCGAGGAGTATCGTGCGACACCGTCGTTGTCCTTTGATGTCACCTCGCCGGGTGGATGGTTTCTGGGCACCAGTGGCATTGGCTGGGGCACCTCCATCGGCGAGCACACCCGCGTGCGCGCGTATGTCGGCGCCAGCGGCATCCGCAAGGAAAAGGACTCGCTGCTCGGCGGTTCCGACTTCCTGCGCGGCATGGGTGATATCGATACCCGTCCCCTGGTCGGCATCTCGGCTGGTTATACGCTGGGCGAAGCCGTGCTGAGCGGCTCCTGGCAGTTCACCCGCAAGGACGAGGACAAGGCCGAGAACGGCCTGGCCACCCAGCAGATCCATCTGAACCTGAGCATACCGCTGTTCGACCTGGCCGGCGGCGTGGTCAGCGGCAGCGTGTCCACCGACTACGGCAACCGCGGCTACATGCAGACCTGGTACGGCGTCAGCCCGGAACAGGCGGCGCGTACCGGCTTTGCCGAGCACAAGCCAAAGGCCGGCCTGGTCAGTGCCGGTGTCGGTCTGAAGTGGAGCCACCGCGTGGGCCGCAACGGCAACTGGTACATCTCGGCCGAAGGCACGCGCCTGCTCGGTGATGCCGCCGACAGCCCGATCGTGCAGAAGGCGAACCAGTTCGGCTTGATGAGCGGCTATACGCACCGCTTCTGAGTGAGCGCCGGGCATGGCCCGGCATACTCCGCAGGAAACGGGGCGCTGCGGCCAGGCGGCGCCCCGTGTGAATCACGCTTTGGCGAATACCAGGCGGCCGCCGTCGTTTCCGACTTCGATGGTATCGCCGTTGACGAAAGCACCCGACAGGATCTGCTGTGCCAGCGGATTCTCCAGCTGCGACTGGATTGCACGCTTCAACGGGCGTGCGCCATAGACCGGATCGAAGCCGACGTTGCCGAGCAGGTCGAACGCCGCATCGGAGACCGCCAGCTTCAACCCGCGCTCGGCCAGCCGCTTTTCAAGCCCACGCATCTGGATGCGCGCGATCTGCTTGATCTGTTGCTTGTCCAGCGGGTGGAACACCACGATGTCGTCCAGGCGGTTGATGAACTCCGGACGGAAGTGCGCCTGTACCACGCCCATCACCGCCGCCTTCATCTGCGTGTAGGCCTCCGGACTGTCGTCGGCGCTCATGTCCTGGATCTGGTGCGAGCCCAGGTTCGAGGTCATCACGATGACGGTGTTGCGGAAGTCCACGGTACGGCCCTGTCCATCGGTCAGGCGGCCATCGTCCAGCACCTGCAGCAGGATGTTGAACACATCCGGATGCGCCTTCTCCACTTCGTCCAGCAGGATCAGCGAGTACGGACGGCGACGCACGGCCTCGGTCAGGTAGCCACCTTCCTCGTAGCCCACGTAACCCGGAGGCGCGCCGATCAGGCGGGCCACGCTGTGCTTCTCCATGAATTCGCTCATGTCGATGCGGATCATCGCGTCGGCACTGTCGAACAGGAACTCGGCCAGCGACTTGCACAGCTCGGTCTTGCCGACGCCGGTCGGGCCGAGGAACAGGAACGAGCCGGCCGGGCGATTCGGATCGGACAGGCCCGCACGCGAACGGCGCACGGCATCGGAGACGACCTTGATCGCTTCTTCCTGGCCGACCACGCGGTTGTGCAGCACCTCTTCCATGCGCAACAGCTTGTCGCGCTCGCCTTCGAGCATCTTGTTGACCGGGATGCCGGTCCAGCGCGATACGACCTCGGCGATCTCCTCGTCGGTCACGCGGTCCTGCACCAGCTTGAAGTCCTTGTGCTCGGCCTCCTGGGCCGCGGCCAGCTGCTTTTCCAGCTGCGGCAGCAGCCCGTACTGGATCTCGCTCATCTTGGCGAAATCCTGGCGGCGCTGCGCGGCCTCCAGCTCCAGCTTGGCCTGCTCGACCTGTTCCTTGATCTTGGTCGCGCCTTGCAGCGCGGCCTTCTCCGACTTCCAGATTTCATTGAGGTCGGAGAACTCGCGCTCCAGCCCGTCGATGTCGTTCTCCAGGTCGGCCAGGCGCTGCCGCGAGGCTTCGTCCTTCTCCTTCTTCAGCATCTCGCGCTGGATCTTCAGCTGGATCACCCGGCGCTCAAGGCGGTCCAGCTCTTCCGGCTTGGAGTCGATCTCCATGCGCAGTCGCGAGGCGGCTTCGTCCATCAGGTCAATGGCCTTGTCCGGCAGCTGGCGGTCGGTGATGTAGCGGTTGGACAACGTCGCAGCCGCCACGATGGCCGGATCGGTGATCTCCACGCCGTGGTGCACGGCGTACTTTTCCTTCAGGCCGCGCAGGATCGCGATGGTGTCCTCCACCGACGGCTCGCCCACGAACACCTTCTGGAAGCGACGCTCCAGCGCAGCATCCTTCTCGATGTACTTGCGGTATTCGTCCAGCGTGGTGGCGCCGATGCAGTGCAGCTCGCCGCGTGCCAGCGCTGGCTTCAGCATGTTGCCGGCATCCATCGCGCCATCGGCCTTGCCGGCGCCGACCATGGTGTGCAGCTCGTCGATGAACAGGATGATCTGGCCCTCATTCTTGGCCAGGTCGTTGAGCACGCCCTTCAGGCGCTCCTCGAATTCGCCGCGGAACTTGGCCCCGGCAATCAGCGCGCCCATGTCCAGCGACAGCACGCGCTTGCCGCGCAGGCCTTCGGGCACTTCGTCGTTGATGATGCGCTGGGCCAGTCCTTCCACGATCGCGGTCTTGCCCACGCCGGGTTCGCCGATCAGCACCGGGTTGTTCTTGGTCCGGCGCTGCAGCACCTGGATGGTGCGGCGGATCTCCTCGTCTCGGCCGATCACCGGGTCGAGCTTGCCGCTCTCGGCACGCGCGGTCAGGTCGATGGTGTATTTCTCCAGCGCCTGGCGCTGTTCCTCGGCATTCTCCGACTGCACGTTCTCGCCGCCGCGCAGCTTGTCGATGGCCGCCTGCAGGCGCGTCTTGTCGGCACCGGCGGCGCGCAGCGCCATGCCCAGCGTGCCGCCGTCGTCCAGCGCCGCCAGCACGAACCACTCGCTGGCAATGAAGGCATCCCCGTGCTGCTGGGCCAGCTTGTCGGTCTGGTTCAGCAGGCGCCCCAGGTCGTTGCCCATCGAGACGTTGCCGGCCTGGCCGGACACCTTCGGCAGCGCATCCAGCGCCTCGGTCAGGCGCTCGCGCAGTACCGGCACGTTCACCCCGGCCTGGGCCAGCAGCGGACGCGTGCTGCCGCCCTGCTGGTCCAGCAGCGCGCTGAACAGGTGAACCGGTTCGATGATGCTGTTGTCGCGGCCCACGGCCAGCGACTGTGCGTCTGCCAGCGCCTGCTGGAAACGCGAGGTGAGCTTGTCCATCCGCATTGCGAATCCTCATCGGTCATCAGGGCCGGCCCGCGCCGGCGATGCTGGAAAGATGCGGTTGCCCCACCCGGTTTCAAGGGTGGCTGCGACTGCACCTCGAGGCCAGTCAGGCTTCGGCCAGCATGCCGGAACCGGTGTGGTCGGCGTGTTGATCCCGATCAGTTCCACGCAGTGAACGGGCTCAGCGGGTGATCGCGCTGCGGATCGCCCGCAGCTGCTGCTTGACCGCCCGCGCCTGGGCGGCATCCATCCGCAGCAGCGCCTTCTGCCCGATCGAGCGCGACTGCAGGGTGGGATCGACAAAGCGGTAGCGGCCGCGTTCATCGCGCTGTACCACTGGGGACTGGGCCAGTTCCGGGGTGTCCAGCAGGTGGTCGATCACCGCGACCAGGCGGTCGTTGAAGTACCCGTCGGGCCGGCCCAGGTCCACATAGGCCTGCTGGATCAGCGGATAGAAGCGCTTGTAGGCGGTAGCCGTTGCCGCCGGGTCCAGCGCGGTGAAGGCCTGCACGTAGGGTGCATAGCGCGCCGCGTTGCTGGCGGCGATGCGTTCGCCACCCTCGCCCGGCTCGACCTGCAGGTTGCCCGGCAGCGGCCGCGCGGCCAGCGCAGTCGGCGGCACGCTGGGCTTGTCCAGGTTGTCGACCTGGGTGACCAGGCGCTGGATCAGATGATCGCGCAGCAGCAGGGTCAGTGGCCCCTCGCCCTGGAACAACTGGGTCAATGCACCCCAGGCGGCCGTATCGCTGTCAGCCAGCTTCGGCAGCGCCGGATCGGCCGCGGCCTCGGTATCCAGCGGATGCCTGATCGGCGGCGGTGCTGGCGCGGGTTCTGCGGCCGACTGCGGTTGTGGCGGCGCGCCGGTACTGGCGGGGGTTGATTGCACCGGCACCGAAACACCGTCTGCCAGGCGCTTCAGCTGATCGCGGAACAGCCAACCTCCCGCGCCACCGATTACCACCACGCCCAACACCCAGGGCCATACCGCCTTTCCACTCTGCATGATGCAGCACCTCGTTTCACACGCATGGTGAAGGTGTGACCCCACCGAGTGCAGCCGGTTCCCCGCCTGTTCCGCTGCCGTTCGGGTTGAGGCCTGCAGCAAGGCCGTGCTCACACTTGCTTTGCATGCAGCGCGCGAGGCTGTGAGCCTTGTTCTGTGGAGGCACTGCCATGCAGTACGCGCTGTATTACTGGACCGGCATCCAGGGCCGTGGCGAGTTCGTGCGGCTTGCGCTGGAGGATGCCGGTGTCGATTACATCGACATGGCGCGGGTGCACGGCGATACGGTGATGCAGCCGTTTCTCGATGGCAGCAGTGAAGGTGCGCAGCCCTTCGCGCCGCCGTTCCTGAAGGCGGGCCGCCAGGTCATTGCACAGGTCGCCGCGATCCTGGATTTTCTCGGCCCGCCGCTGGACCTGGTGCCGCAGGCGGCCTCGCGGCGGGTGCAGGCGCTGCACTTGCAGCTGACCATCGCTGATCTGGTAGCCGAGGTGCACGACACCCACCATCCGATCGCCGCATCGAAGTACTACGAAGAGCAGAAGACCGAAGCCAAGGCACGGGCCGCCTCCCTGCGTGGCGAACGGCTGCCGAAGTTCCTCGGCTACTTCGAGCAGGTGCTGGCCGCCAATGGTGGCCGCCACGCACTGCGTGAGCATTCCTATGTTGATCTGTCGCTGTTCCAGCTGCTGAGCGGACTGGACTACATGTTCCCGCGCCGGATGCAGGCACTGGCGCCGACCCTGCCCCTGCTGCGCGCGCTGCAGGAGCGGGTGGCAAAGCGGCCGAACATCGCCGCCTATCTGGCCTCGGAGCGGCGGTTGCCGTTCAACACCAACGGTATCTTCCGCCACTACCCGGAACTGGACGCCGAACGGTAGTGCCGGCCGCTGGCCGGCAGCTGCACGATCCGACCGAAGCCCATGAGGATGCCGGCCAGCGGCCGGCACTACCGTTGGGTCAGTTGTTTTCACCCAGCGGCTGCACCGGCTGCTTCTGCAGCGAAAGCAACCCCAGCAGCAACGCCAGTGCCACGTAGGCACCAGCGAACTGCCAGCTGATGATGCGCGCCAGGCCGTCCAGCTCCCACGGGAGATAGATGCCACCACGCGGATCCACCGAGTGGATCAGGCCGAACAGGGTCAGCACCGCAGCCACCAGCAGGAAGCCGCAGGCACGGCGCAGGCGGCCATCGACCATCGCCGCCACCGCCGAAATCCACAGCATCGAGGTGATGATGAAGCCGTTGCCGAGGGTGAAGATCACCGCCAGCTCGGGCAGGCCATGGCCGTCGAGCTTGGTCAGCAGCTGCGGCAGCTGGTCCGGCGCGATCCAGCCGGGTGCCTTGATCGCCAGCAGGTAGGCCACCGACGGCAGGAAGCCGAACACCATCGCACCGGTGTGGTGACGCGGCGTGGCCTGGAAGGCCTGGGTGGTGATATCGATGGCCACGTACACGATGATCGGTGCCAGCACCGCCAGCGGCAGCCACTGCACCAGCCCGGAGATGATGCCGAGCATGCCGCCGATGCCGACGAACAGGCCGGTCAGCAGCGTGTAGCCGCTGCGCGCACCCATGTGCTTGTACGCCGGCTGGCCGATGTACGGCGTGGTCTGCGCCACGCCACCGCAGACGCCGGCCACCAGCGTGGCCACCGCTTCCACCAGCAGGATGTCGCGGGTGCGGTAGTCGTCGCCGGCTGCGCGCGCGCTTTCAGACACGTTGATGCCGCCGACCACCATCAGCAGGCCGAACGGCAGCAGCAGCGGCAGGTAGGTCATCGCGGTGGGCAGGCCGTCGAGGAAGCCCAGTGTCGGCAGCGGCAGCACCACCTGCGGCGGCACCCACTCCGGTACATGGAAGCCGGGTGCGCCCAGCCCGGCCAGGCCGAGGCCGTAATACAGCACGGTGCCGAACACGAAGGCCAGCAGCACGCCCGGGCCACGCACCGGCAGCTTGCCCTTGGCGATCAGCACGTACAGCAGCAAACCGAGCGTGGTGAAGCCGACCAGCGGCGAGCGCAGCGTTTCCAGCAGCGGCAGCAGGCCCATCAGCACCAGCGCGATGCCGGCGATGGAACCCAGCAGCGCGGCTCGCGGCAGCGCGCGGGTGACCGCTTCGCCGAAGAACGACAGCACGAACTTGAGCACGCCCATGATGACCAGCGCGGCCATGCCCAGCTGCCAGGTGGCGATGCCCGCAGCGTGCGGGTCCATGCCCTGCTGCTTGAACGCGATGAAGGCCGGGCCGAGCACCAGCAGCGCCATGCCGATGCTGGTCGGTGCATCCAGACCGAGCGGCATGGCCGTGACACCGTCGCGGCCGGTACGCGCGGCCAGCCGGCGCGCCATCAGGGTGTACAGCAGGTTGCCGACCAGCACGCCGAAGGCGGTGCCGGGGAACATGCGGCCGAACACCACGTCGGCAGGGAACTGGAAGATCCCGACCAGGGCCATGGCGATGAAGCCGAGGATGGAGAGGTTGTCGACGACCAGGCCGAAGAAGCCGTTGAAGTCGCCGGCGACGAACCAGCGACGCGGTGCGGCGGAAGCGGGAGCGGACATGGAAGGGGCGGTGGGGGTGGGGACCGCCGATGGTAGGCCCAGCGGGGCCAGCGCGCCAATTCCGTCGTGGAATGATGGGTTCCAGCCAACGGCGGAGCCCCTCGTGGCTGGGGGGGGTCGTCAAAAGCAGCTTTATCGGAGTGGGCCGGTCGGGATGGGCTGCGCAGGACACGCCGTAAACCCATCCCTGGGGGCTCGATGGCGCCATCCATGGCGCCAACGGTCCTGCGCAGCCCATCCCGACCGGCCCCTGATAATTCCTTGCGCGTGCGAGCCACGGAAAGGAATCAAAGGATCAAAAGCAAAAGCGGGTCGCTTCGCTCTGAGCCGAGCATGGCTCGGCTCTACACGAACAATTCGATCATTTCCACGCTATCCACGCAGGGCGTGGATCTACCGACAGATCGCAGGAAACTGTCGAAGGTGGGGTGGGTCCGGTTGCGGGGGTGTCCGCGGCATGGATGCCGCGGCCAAGCCCCCAGGGACGGGTTTACGGCGTCCCCCGCAACCGGACCCACCCCGCCATCCCTCAGGAAACCCGCTTCTGCTCTGGCTCCGGCTCGTAGCGGGTGCAGGGCGCAGCCCTGCATCAAACCCACCCCGTTACTTCTTCAGGAAGTTGTCCACCAGCAGATGCTTCACGTCGTCGAAGCGGCCGTTCAACACCGCCTTGGCTGCATACAGCGCGGTACCGGCCACCTGCTTGGCCTCGATCTGCGGCGGCATCACCAGCTCGGCGCGACTGGTATGCACGTCCAGCAGCGCCGGGCCACGCTGCGACAGGAAATCCTGCACCGCTTCTTCCAGATCCTCGCTGCGCGTCACCGTGCGGCCGTGGAAACCGATCACTTCGGCAAGGCGGCCAAAATCCGGGTTCTTCAGGTCGGTGTAGTTGTCCAGCAGGCCTTCCACCTTCTGCTCCAGCTCGACGAAGTTCAGCGAGCCATTGTTGAACACCACCACCTTGATCGGCAGGTTCTCCTGCACGGCCGTCAGCAGGTCGCCCAGCAGCATCGCCAGGCCGCCATCGCCGGACAGCGAAATCACCTGCCGGCCGGGGAACGCCTTCTGCAGGCCCAGTGCCTGCGGCATTGCATTGGCCATCGTGCCGTGCAGCAGGCTGGTCAGCGTGCGGCGGCGACCGTTGACGCGGATATGCCGCAGCACCCAGACCATCGGCGAGCCGCCGTCAGCGGTGAACAGCGCATCGTCGCTGGCGTACTTCGACAGCAGCGCGGTCAGATGCTGCGGGTGGATAAGCTCGCCCTCGCCCGGCTGTTCTTCCTGCTCGCGCTTCTTCAGCGCCTTGTCGCGACGTTCGATACATTCGTCCAGGAAACTGCCGTCCTCGCGCGGCGGCAACATCGGCAGCAAGGCATCCAGCGTCGGTGCAATGTCACCGACCACGCCGAGGTTCACCGGATGGCGGCGGCCGAGATGGCTGCCATCGCGGTCGACCTGGATGATCGTGGCCTTGTCCGGGTAGAACTGGCCCCAGGCGAAGTCGGCGCCGAGCAGCAGCAGCGTGTCGCACTCCATCAGCGTGTGGAAGCCGGATTCGATGCCGAAGATGCCGGTCATGCCCATGTTGTACGGGTTGTCCGGCTCAACGAAATCCTTGGCGCGCGAGGTGTGCGCGATCGGTGCCTGCAGGCGCCGGGCCAGTTCCAGCAGCTGTGCGTGCGCACCCTGGCAACCGGCGCCGGCGTAGATGCCGATGCGCTTGCCCTGCCCCAGCAACTCGGCGATGCGCTGCAGCTCAGCATCCGACGGGCGCAGCACCGGCTGGGTGTAATGCACCGAGAACGGCACATCGTGCTTCACTTCGGCCTGGCTGATATCGGCGGGCAGGATCACCACCGCCACGCCACGGCGGCTGATCGCGGCCTGGCAGGCCAGGGTGACCACGCGACGCGCCTGCTCGGCGCTGTGCACCTGCTCGCAGAACACCGAACAACTGGCGTACACCGCCTTGAAGTCCACTTCCTGTGGGAATTCCATGCCCAGCTCGCTGGTCACCACCTGGCTGGCGATCAGCACCATCGGCGCGCGGTTGCGGTTGCTCTCGAACACGCCATTGATGAAATGCAGGCTGCCGGGGCCGCAGGAGCCGGCGCAGGCGGTCAGTTCGCCGCTCACCAGCGAATCGGCGCCTGCGGCAAAGGCTGCTACTTCCTCATGCCGCACATGCACCCATGCGATCTCGCTGCCATGCATCGCATCGGTCACATGGTTGAGCGTATCGCCCACGATGCCGTAGCAACGGCGGACACCGGCCTGCTGCAGGGCGTCCACCACGATTTCGGCCACGCGCTTGCTCATCGGATACATCCTCGAACGGGGGAACATCCGAGGCTAGACCCGATGAAGTGATGCCTCTGCAAAAAAGGGACGGAGGGAATTAAGTCGTATGTGCCGCAAACGACTTGATTCCCTCCGTCCCCTTTTTCTTCAATCGTTGACGTTGATCCAGCCTTCCACCGCGCCCTGCTTCGGGTTGCGGTAGCGCAGCTTCACCCAGCCGTCCTGTTCATCCAGCAGTTCCACGCGGTCGCCCCGCACCAGGTAACGCTTGGTGCTGGACGCGCCGGGTCGGTCGAACAGGAACAGGCGCGCGGTTACCACGGTGGCCTGCTGACCACGCAACGGCCCGTCCGGCGGTGCGCCCAGGCCATCGGCGATGGCACTTTCCAGCACACGGCCGGCCGGATCATACGTGCGCCAGACCGCCAACGGGCCCTGCTCGTCGGTCTGTTCCCACTGCAGCGCGGCGTTCAAGGTATCGCCCAGCATCAGCACGCTCTCAGAGCGGTACAGATGGAGCTTCGCGCCTGCAAACCGGTACTGGTCGGTGTACCACATCGGGCCACTGCGGCAGCTGCTGGTCAGGGTTCGAGTGGCAGCATCCACGCTCAACCCCATCAGGTCACCGCAACTGTCCTTGCCGTGGGTGTCGGCCTGCAGCGCGCGGAACCCCGCACTGGCCGGATCGAACCGGTACACCGTCACCGCTTCGTTGACCATGCCCACCGAGGCGCGTGCGACCAGTTCCGGGTAGCCGTCGAAATCGACATCTTCGAGCGACCATCGCGAACTGCCATCGGCATCCGCCGCGCCCTCAAGCGTCTGGCGCTTGCCCGACGGTGACAGCTGCACGGCGATGCTGCCGTCCTGCTGCGGATCGGCATGCGCCTGCACATGCGCGGCCACCTGGAAACGCAGCGTTTCGCCGTCGTCGCCACTTGCCTGCGCCGACGGTGCCAGCACGCCCGCCAGCACCAGGCCCAGCACGCATTCCCTGTAATTCATCATTGCTCCCTGCGACACCGCGGCGGCACCTTCAACTCAGAACGATACCTCGACCGGCTGCCGCGACCACAGCACCGATTGATGCTTGGTCTGCTGCTTCCACGCCAGGCGGATCGCTTCGATGTCGGCGCGGCGCTGCTGGGTGTCCTCGTGCAGCACCACCAGCACCTTGGTGCGCAGGCGGTTGGGCGCGGCATCACCGCGGAACAGCCATTGGCCATAGGCATCGAACACGGTCAGGCCATCCGGGAAGCGCGGAGTGACTTCCTTGTCCAGGAAGGTGCGCCACTGCGCCTCGCTGATGGTATCGGCCTGCGGGCGGTTGCCGGCGCCCTGCTCCTCGCCCACGCCGAAATACAGCTCGCTGCGCACCCAGCCGTGGCCGGCGGACGGGCGTGCGGCATCCCCCTTCAGTTCGGCGGTGGTGGCCAGGGCATAGGCGCTGGGCGCCTGCGAGGACAGGCTTGCGCAGCCACTGGTGGCCAGCAGCACGGCGAAGACGAGGCCAAGGTGTTTCATCGGTACAGCTCCGGGGAAGGGGGACAAGGCGAGCCGGCAGCGTACAGCGCCACCGGCCCGGCGTGCTGATGCCAGCAGGGCATCAACTCATGCCGGACCGGCAGGGGCTTGCATCGGCACCGGTCATCACGCGAAGATAATATATCGCTTCATCCGGATGGATGTAAGTGAAACCATCTCCCCCTTCCCCGTCGTCGTTGTTGCTGGAGCCCCCATGTCCGTCCGCCTGCCCGCGTCGCCGCTCGGCCTCGCCATCGCCCTCGCGCTTTCCTCCGCCGCCGTCCCGGCCCTGGCCCAGGACGCCACCAACCTGGACACGGTGATCGTCACCGGCACCCGTGCCGCCGACCGCACCGTGCTCGAATCCACCTCGCCGGTGGATGTGCTCACCGCCGAGGACATCCGCAAGGCCGGCGTGGTCAACGGCGAGCTGGGCAGCGCGCTGCAGGCGCTGTTGCCGTCGTTCAACTTCCCGCGCCAGTCCAACTCCGGTGGCGCCGACCATGTGCGCGCCGCACAGTTGCGCGGCCTGTCGCCGGACCAGGTGCTGGTGCTGGTCAATGGCAAGCGCCGCCACCACACCGCGCTGGTCAACACCGACAGCAAGATCGGCAAGGGCACCACCCCGGTTGATTTCAATTCGATCCCGGTCAGCGCGATCAAGCGCATCGAAGTACTGCGTGATGGCGCTGGTGCGCTGTATGGCTCGGATGCGGTGGCCGGCGTGATCAACGTGATCCTCGACAACGGCGGCGACGGTGGCGAGATCGAGGCCAGCTACGGCGCCAACCACACCGACCTCAAGCCGATCGGGCGCACCCTTACCGACGGCCAGACCGGCAATATCAGCGCCAAGGTCGGCACCTCGCTGGGCGAGGACGGCGGCTTCCTGCGCGTCGGCCTGGAATACAAGCACCGCAACGGCACCAACCGCGCCGGCTTCGACCAGATTCCGCCGTGGGACCAGACCCCGGGCAACCTGGCGCTGCAGGGCAAGCGCAACTACGTGCTGGGCGATGGCAAGAGCAAGGACATCAACCTGTGGCTGAACACCGAGATCCCGGTGGGACAGACCTCGACGTTCTACGCGTTCGGTACCTTCAACCAGCGTGACACCGAAGGCGCCAACTACTTCCGCTATCCCGATGGCGAGGCCAACTGGAAGCAAGTCTATCCGAACGGGTACCGGCCGATCTCCGAGGGCGAGAACCGCGACGTGCAGGCCGTGGCCGGTGTACGCGGGCAGTGGGGCGAATGGAGCTACGACGGCAGCCTGGATTACGGCCAGAACGACTTCACCTACCGCCTGCGTGATTCGCTCAACGCCTCGCTGGGCCCGACCAGCCCGACCCGCTTCAAGACCGCCGATTACGAATACGCGCAGACCGTGGGCAACCTCGACCTGAGCCGCGTGTTCACCCAGAGCGACAGCATCAGCCACACGCTCGGCCTGGGCGTGGAAGCACGCCACGAGCGCTACCAGACCCGTCCCGGCGACCCGGCCAGCTATGCGGCCGGCCCGTACACCGACCGCCCGACCGGTTCGCAGGCCGGTGGCGGCTTGACCCCGCAGGACGCGGCCACCCTGTCGCGCGACGTCGCCAGCGCCTACGCCAGCCTGTCCAGTCAGTTCGGCGAGAAGTTCTCCACCGATCTGGCCGCGCGCTACGAGCACAACGACGACTTCGGCGGTGAACTGACCGGCAAGCTCGGCCTGCGCTATGAATTCACCCCGGCGTTCGCGCTGCGCGGTGCCATCTCCAACAACTTCCGAGCGCCGTCGCTGGCACAGATCGGCTACGAATCCACCTCCACCGGCTACAACGCTGGCGGCCAGCTGGTGCAGGGCCGCCTGTTGTCGGTCAACAACCCGATCGCGCGTGGCCTCGGTGCGCAGAACCTGAAGCCGGAGAAGTCGATCAATACCTCGCTGGGCTTCACCAGCAAAATTGGCGAGCACTTCGACCTGTCACTGGACTTCTTCCAGATCGACATCGACGATCGCATCGCGCTGTCGGAGAGCATCACCGGCGATGCGCTGACCGACTACGTGGCCGCCAACTACGGCGTCAGCGGCCTGCAGAGCGCCAGCTTCTTCGTCAACGCCGCCGATACCCGCACCCGCGGCGCCGAGCTGGTGAGCAACTGGCGCCAGTCGCTGGGCGACGGCCAGCTGCTGCTGACCGGCACCTATGCGTACACCAAGACCACGCTGAAGAACGTGCTGGCCACGCCGGCACAGCTGCGTGCACTGAATCCGGACTACGTGCTGTTTGGCATCGAAGAAACCAACACGCTTACCGATGCCACGCCGCGCACGCGCGGCAGCTTCTCGGCTGCATGGAGCAACGACCACTGGTCGCTGAGCAGCCGCGTGAACCGCTACGGCAGCGCCACCCGCGTGTTCAACTTCGGTGACGGCTACATCCCGCGCCAGACCTACCAGGCCGAGTGGCAGCTGGATGCGGAGGTCGAATACCGCATCACTCCGCGCTGGAGCGTGGCCATCGGCGGCCAGAACCTGACCGACAACTACCCGGATCGATCCAACAGCGATATCCACTACTTCGGCAACCTGCCGTATGACGTGCTGTCGCCGATCGGCAGCAACGGCGCGTACTACTACGGCCGCGTCCGCTATACGTTCTGATCGCATTGGGTAGGTGCGGACCGTTGGTCCGCACGACACGGCAGTGCCGGCCGCTGGCCGGCAACTTCGTGATCCGGGTGCGGATCTGCTTTGGGTGGGTGCGGACCGTTGGTCCGCACTGCTGCCGTGCCGACCAACGGTCGGCACCCACCGAAGCAGGGCCGTAGCCTGCCCTCGACCCCGCGTACACGCCCACGCTGGCAAGCTGGGCGTCATGGCTGAACCGCTCCCCCTGCGTCCGCCACCGCCATTGCTGGACGACGCCTGTGCGTTGTTCCTCGATGTCGATGGCACCCTGATCGAATTCGCTGCACGCCCGGATGCCGTGCAGCTGCTGCCGGATGTGCGTGAAGCCATCGGCCGCATCAGCGACCGCCTGGAAGGTGCCGTGGCACTGGTCAGTGGTCGCCCGCTTGAACAGCTGGATCAACTGTTCGCCCCCCTGCAACTACCCGCCGCCGGCCTGCACGGCCATGAGCTGCGTGGCGAAGACGGTCGTGTGCTGCGCGACGAACACGACGACGACACCGCCGAATGGCTGCACGCGCTGCACCAGCAGGCGATGCGCTTCGCCCATGGGCATCCTGGCGTGCTGGTGGAAGACAAGGGCGTCGGCCTGGCCTTGCACTGGCGCGGTGCGCCGCACGCCGCCAGCGATGTCCGCGCGTTCGCTGACCGCCACGTGCGTGGCCGCACCAGCTACCGCCTGCAGCCTGGCGACCATGTGGTCGAGTTCGTGCCTGTCGGCACCGACAAGGGCCGTGCCGTGCGCCGGATGATGCAGTACCTGCCCTTCCGCGGCCGCCTGCCGGTGTTCCTCGGTGATGACCTCACCGACGAATTCGGCTTCGATGCCGCCAACGGCCAGCATGGCTGGAGCGTGCTGGTGGGTGAACGTGAACCCAGTGCGGCCGTGTTCGCGCTGCCCGACATACGCAGCGTGCACGCCTGGCTGCGTGAGAATGCCTATTGACCCGGCCAACCCCCACGGCCGCAACCGAGATGTACCGCGTGATGACCCAACCCGATCTTGATCTGGGCGTGGTCGGCAACGGCAGCTTCGGCGCCCTGGTCGACAAACATGCCCGCGTTGTCTGGAGCTGCCTGCCCACCTTCGACGGCGACCCCACCTTCTGCGCCCTGCTCGGCCCCAACCAGCAGACCGGCGGCGACTTCGCCATCGAGCTGGAGGACTTCGCGAGCAGCGAGCAGGAATACCTCACCAACACTGCGATCCTGCGCACCGTGCTGCGTGACACGCAGGGCGGCGCATTGGAAATCCTCGATTTCGCCCCGCGCTGGCGCCAGAACGACCGCTTCTACCGGCCGGTCAGCCTGATCCGCCAGGTGCGTCCACTGGCCGGCAGCCCGCGCATCACCGTGCGTGCGCGCCCGCTGGCCGACTGGGGCGCACGCGTGCCAGAGTCGACCTGGGGCAGTAACCATGTGCGCTGGATCCTGCCCGAGCACGTGCTGCGGCTGACCACCGATGTGCCGGTGCGCTTCGTGCGCGACGGCCTGCCGTTCGTGCTCAACCATCCGATCCACCTGATCCTGGGCGTGGATGAATCGCTCAATCGGTCGATCAGCGGCTACGTGCAGGAAGCCTTCCAGCGCACCCGCGACTACTGGCGCGAGTGGGTGCGCTACCTGTCCATTCCACTGGAATGGCAGGACGCGGTCATCCGCAGTGCGATCACGTTGAAGCTGTGCCAGTACGAGGACAGCGGCGCGATCATCGCGGCGATGACCACTTCCATTCCGGAAGCACCCGGCAGCGTGCGCAACTGGGACTACCGCTACTGCTGGCTGCGCGACGCGGCCTTCGTGGTGCGGGCGCTGAACCGTCTTGGCGCCACGCGCACGATGGAACAGTTCCTCGGCTACATCTTCAACCTGGCCACCACCGACGGCACGCTGCAGCCGCTGTATGGCATCGGCTTCGAGGCCAAGCTGGACGAGGACGAGGTACCCAGCCTGTCCGGTTATCGCGGCATGGGCCCGGTACGGCGCGGCAACCTGGCCTGGGTGCAGCGCCAGCACGATGTCTACGGCAGCGTGGTGCTGGCGTCCACGCAGCTGTTCTTCGACCGGCGCCTGCAGGACCCGGGTGATGCGCACACCTTCGCCCGCCTGGAACCCCTGGGCGAACAGGCCTTCGCCCTGCACGACGTACCCGATGCCGGCCTGTGGGAATTCCGCGGCCGCACCGAAGTGCACACCTACACCAGCGCGATGTGCTGGGCTGCCTGCGACCGCCTGTGCAAGATCGCCGTGCGCCTGAAGCGCGATGACCGCGCGCATTACTGGCGCGAGCGCGCCGACACCATCCACGCGCGCATCATGGCCGAATCCTGGAACGAGGAGCTGGGCCACTTCACCGATACCTTCGGCGGCCATCGGCTGGATGCCTCGCTGCTGCTGCTGGCCGATATCGGTTTCATCGACGCGCTGGACGCCCGCTTCATCGCCACCGTCGATGCCATCGGCCGCGACCTCAAGCATGGCAATTCGCTGTACCGCTATGTCGCGCCGGATGACTTCGGTGAACCGGAAACCAGCTTCACCATCTGCACATTCTGGTACATCGACGCGCTGGCCGCGATCGGGCGCATGGATGAAGCACGTGAGATGTTCGAGCTGCTGCTGAAGCAGCGCAATCACCTGGGCCTGCTGTCGGAGGATCTGGCCTTCGACAGCGGCGAGGCCTGGGGCAATTTCCCGCAGACCTATTCGCACGTCGGCCTGATCACCGCCGCAATGCGCCTGTCGCGGTCCTGGCAGGAGGCATCGTGAGTCGTCTGGTCGTGGTTTCAAACCGTGTGGCCGTGCCCGGCGAGAACCGCGCCGGCGGCCTGGCTGTCGGCCTGCTGGCTGCCCTGAAGGAACGCGGTGGCCTGTGGTTCGGCTGGAGTGGCAAGACGGTGAAGGAAGGCAGCGGCACGCTGCACCGGCAGAAAGACGGTGACATCGACTACGTCACCATGGACCTGAGCAAGCGTGAGGTCGATGGCTACTACAACGGCTTCGCCAACCGCACCTTGTGGCCGCTGCTGCACTTCCGCCTGGATCTGGTCGACTACGACCGCGGCACCCGCGAGACCTACCACAAGGTCAACGCGCTGTTCGCCGACAAGCTCGCGCCACTGCTGCGCGAGGACGACATCGTCTGGATCCACGACTACCACCTGATCCCCCTCGGTGCGCTGCTGCGCGAGCGCGGCATCGGTTGTCGCATAGGCTTCTTCCTGCATATCCCGATGCCGTCTGCCGACCTGCTGCAGGCGATGCCCGACCACCTGCGGCTGTTCTCCGCGCTGTACGCCTACGACCTGGTCGGCTTCCAGACCCAGCGCGACGCTGATCGCTTCCAGACCTACCTGCGCCTGTTCGGCGGCGGCCGCGTGCTCGACAACGGCGAGCTGGAAGCACCGGGCGGGCGCCGCTTCCGTGCCGCCGCCTTCCCGATCGGCATCGACACCGAGCTGATCGCACGCCAGGCCGGCACCGCGGCCACCAAGGCCGCCGTGAAGAACCTGCGCGCCAGCCTGCGCGATCGCCAGCTGGCGATCGGCGTGGATCGCCTGGACTATTCCAAGGGCCTGCCCGAACGCTTCCTTGGCTTCGAGCGCTATCTTGAGCGCCACCCCGACCAGCGCGGCTCGCTGACCTACCTGCAGATCGCCCCGGTCTCGCGCGGCGATGTCACCGAGTACCGGCAGCTGCGCAGCCAGCTGGAACAGATCGCCGGCCACATCAACGGTGGCCACGCCGAACCTGACTGGACGCCGCTGCGCTACGTCAACCAGAACTTCACCCATGCCACCCTCACCGGCTTCTACCGGGCGGCGGCGGTCGGCCTGGTCACGCCGTTGCGCGATGGCATGAACCTGGTGGCCAAGGAATACGTGGCGTCGCAGGACCCGGAAGATCCCGGCGTGCTGGTGTTGTCGCTGCTGGCCGGCGCTGCCGACGAACTCAAGCAGGCATTGCTGGTGAACCCGCACGATCTGGACGGCGTGGCCGACGCCATCGCCACGGCAGCAACGATGTCACTGAGCAGGCGCAAGGAACGCTGGCACGCGATGATGGATCACCTGCGCACCTACGACATCAATCACTGGCGCCGCAGCTATCTGGACGCGCTGGAAGGTTGAGGAAAAAAGGGGACGGAGGGGATCAAGGCAGTTGTGCACAGACGCCTTGATCCCCTCCGTCCCCTTTTTCCTTCAATCCAGGAATCGCGCTGCCTGCTCCGGTGCGGGCAGATGACAGGCGTCGTGCCGTCCGAACCAGCGGTAGCGGTTGCGCGCCAGCACGCGGTACGCGGCATCACGCCAGCCGCGCGGCACTGCCCGTAGTACGCCGGTCAGGCGCCAGGCGCCGCCCAGCCCCGCCAGCACGCGGAGGATCGCATCGGTATCGGTCCAGGCACCCTGCGCGTCCAGCAGCAGGAACGACATCGGCTCCTGCGGGTCCAGCCCGTGCGCGCGCAACATCGCGCTGCCCTGCTGCCCCTGCATCGCCGCAAAGCGGTAGCGCCCCGCGCGGTCGAAACGCAGCAGGAAGCGCACCCAGCGGTTGCACAGCGCGCATACGCCATCGAATACGATCACCGCGCTACCCGCCTCGGCGGCGGCCTCACTGCGGTTCGAGCCAACCTTCATAGCGGATCAGGGCTCCCGCCCAGGGCAGCGTCACATCGACCAGGAAAGTGTAACGCTCGCCCTGCCAGGCTTCGCGGCAACGTACGCCACCAAACCAGCGCCTCGGCAACGGCAGCAGCCCGAACGCCCAGACCCGGCGCACCGACCAGTCGATGCCACCCTCGCGGGCCTGCAGATCAAACTCGAAGCGCACCGCGCCCAACTGCTCGCGCAGGCAGCCCTCGTGCGCCCATAGCCGCGACACCATCGGCCAGCGGCCAAAACGCCGCGCCCACTGCTCGCCCTGCCCGTGTGCACTGAACGCCACTTCGGTCGGCAACGCTCCACCGTCCTTCGGCAGCCGCGCCAACGCGGCCAACAGCGGCACCAGCCAGTGCCGCCCCCTCACGATACGCGCCTGCCCCACGTAGCGGCAGGGCAACGGCGCGGCATGCAACGCCTGCACCGGCGCGGCCAGGGTGGCGAAGGCCGGCCCCAGCACGCGCGCGAACAGCGGCAAGGTCAGGGCGCGATCCAGGCCAGCGTCGCCATGCGCCCGGTGCGACGGTCGCGCCGGTGCGAATACAGGTCCGGATCGGCCATGGTCGACACCGTGCCGCCATGGACCTGCGCCGGGTCCATGCCCGCCGCCTGCAACCGCTGCCGCGCCAGCGCGAACAGGTCCACCTTCCAATGGCCTGCGCGGGTGGCCACGAACGCCGCCTCGGCGGCCGGATCATGGCCGACGAAGGCGTGGTAGACCTCCTCGCCGATCTCGTAGTCGGCCGGTCCGGCGGCCGGGCCCAGCCAAGCCCGCAGCTGCGCCGGCGGCGTCTGCATGGCGGCCACGGTGGCCTCCAGCATGCCATCGGCCAAGCCACGCCAGCCTGCGTGGGCCGCGCCCACCTCACTGCCATCGGCGGCGGCAAACACCACGGGCAGGCAGTCGGCAGTCAGGATCGCCAGCACCACGCCCGGCACCGAGGTCACTGCGGCATCGGCCACCGGCTCGCTTGCGCCGGGCACCGGCGGCGCGGTGAAGCGCAGCACGGTGCTGCTGTGCACCTGGCGCAGCCAGTGCGGTGTCGAGGGCAGCCCCAGCCCCTGCTGCAGCAGCTGGCGGTTGTGCTCTACGTTGGCTGGGGTATCACCGTCGGCCGCGTGCCGGTTGCCCAGGTTGAACTGCGCGAACGGCGCCGGCGAAATGCCCGCACCGTGCCGACGCGTGGTCAACGCATGGACGCCCGGCGGCGCCGGCCAGTCCGCCTGCAGCACGGGCAGCGCGGCGGCCATCACCAGCGGTCCCGCTCGCGCGCGGCGAAGGCCTCGCTGTCTTCGCGCAGCACCTTCATCAGGTGCAGCATGTCCTCCGGCACCGGCGCGGTGTTGCGCACCAGCTCACCGGTGATCGGGTGCGTGAACTCCAGGGTTTCCGCGTGCAGGGCCTGGCGCTTGAAGCCACGCAGCGCGGCCACCAGCTCATCGCTGGCCCCCTTGGGCAGCTTCAGCGCACCGCCGTACAGCGGGTCACCGATGATCGGATGGCGCACATGCGCCATGTGCACGCGGATCTGGTGGGTACGGCCGGTTTCCAGGCGGCACTCCAGCGCGGTGTGCGCACGGAAGCGCTCGCGCAGGCGGTAGTGGGTGATCGCTTCCTTGCCGTCCTCGCGCACCGCCATCTTCAGGCGGTCGCGCGGGTGGCGGTCGATCGGGGCATCAGCGGTACCGCCGGCCACCAGCGCACCCATCACGATGGCCAGGTACTGGCGGTGCACGTCGCGTGCGGCCAGCTGCTCGACCAGCGCGGTCTGCGCTTCCAGGGTCTTGGCCACCACCATCACGCCACTGGTGTCCTTGTCCAGGCGGTGCACGATGCCCGCGCGCGGCAGCACCGCCACCGACGGGTCGCGGAACAGCAGGGCGTTGACCAGGGTGCCGCTGTGGTTGCCCGCGCCCGGGTGCACCACCAGGCCGACCGGCTTGTTGATCACCAGCAGGTGCTCGTCCTCGAACAGCACGTCCAGCGGGATGTCCTCCGGCTGGGCGTCGGTCTGGGTTTCCAGCACCACGTTGAGGGTCACCACCTCGCCACCGCGCAGCGGATCGCGCGGGCGCACCTGGGCGCCGTCCAGCAGGACCTCCCCGGCCTTGATCCACTCGGTCAGGCGCGAACGCGAGTATTCGGGGAACAGTTCGGCCACCACGGCGTCGAAACGGCGGCCGGCAGCGGTGTCGGGGACGATGGCCTGGCGGGCCGATTCAGAGGGTTGTTCAGACATGGCAGGGGGCATTCTTTGAAATTTTGGGGTCCCGGCGGCCGGTTTCAGTCGCTGGACAGGACACTAGGCTATCATCGACCCTTCGTATTCCAGCCGCGTCCCGCCTCGACCTCATGATCCGACGCTCCTCCATGCTCTCCGCGCCCGTCCGCCTCACCGCCCTGCTGCTGGTGCTGGTCATCGCCGCCACCGGCTGCCACCGTGGCGCCAAGAAGGGCGATCGCCCCGATGAAGGGACGCCGGTCGAACAGTTGTACGAGAAGAGCCACAAGCTGATGCAGGGTGGCAACTGGAGCGGGGCTGAAACCAGCTTCCGCCGCCTCGTGGCCCAGTATCCGTACGGCCCGTATACCGAACAGGCGATGATCGAAACCGCCTACGCGCAGTACAAGGCCGGCAAGCACGACGATGCGGTGTCCAGCATCGACCGCTTCATCCGTACCTACCCGACCCATCGCAACATCGCGTACCTGTACTACCTGCGCGGCCTGGCCAACTCCAACCGCAGTACGGTTTTCCTGCGTCGCGTATGGTCGCTGGATGCCAGCCGCCGCGACCTGTCCACGCCGCACCAGGCGTATTCGGACTTCAACATCGTGGTCGACCGTTACCCGAACAGCCGCTACGCCGCCGATGCGCGCCAGCGCATGCTGGAGCTGCGTGACGTGTTCGCCCAGCATGAGCTGGACAACGCCCTGTACTACATGCGCCGCGGCGCCTGGGTCTCGGCCGCCGGCCGCGCCAACTACCTGCTGGAAACCTATCCGCAGAGCGCGTTCCAGTACGATGCCGTCGCCGTCCTGGCCGATTCCTACACCCACCTGGGCAACAAGACCCTGGCCGACGACGCCCGCCGCGTCCTGCAGCTGAACCAGCCGGACCACCCGTGGCTGGAAGGCAAGTGGCCGAAGTACCCGTGGATGATCCGCAAGCTGAACCCGTTCGCTGGCGAAAAGTCCGCCAGCACCGGCCAGCGCAACGCGCGACTGGAAAAGAAGTAAAAGAAGGCCCCGAAAGGGGCCTTTTCTTTGTCGGCAGATCCACGCCATGCGTGGAGGGTTCGCGCGCCCATGGACCACGACACTAGGAATTCTACGAATCCCCGGCGGATGCGACGCCGGTCCCAATCGGCGTAGGCGAGGCCCTCCACACTGCGGCGCAACGGCCATCCCGGTCGTGAAGGAGCGCCCCATGACCCCACCGCCCCGCCGTTTCCACCCGCTCGCCTGCATCCTCGCCACTGCCCTGCTGGCGCTGTCCTCGGGCCCCGTGGCGGCTGCCTCACCCGCACCGGGCGATCTGCTGTCTGCTGCCCCCTATCGCGCGTCATGGGTGCCGTCCAAGGCCGCGCAGGCCTACAAGCTGCACTACCGCACCCCGGATCATCGCGGCCAGCTGGCCGAAGGCACCGGCCTGCTGTACCTGCCCGCCGGCGCGGCGCCTGCAGGCGGCTGGCCGGTGGTGTCCTGGGCACATGGCACCCAGGGCATCGCGGATCACTGTGCGCCCTCGGTGTCCGGCCCCTACCAACCCGAACGCGACGGCCGCTTCCTCGATCAGTTCCTGGCACAGGGCTATGCGGTGGTTGCTGCGGACTACCAGGGCCTCGGCGGTCCAGGTGACCATGCCTATCTGCATGTGCGCACTGCCGCGCGCAATGCCATCGACCTCGTCAAAGCCAGCCGCCAGTATCTGGGCACCGCAACGCTGTCGCCGCGCTGGGTCTCGGTCGGCCATTCGCAGGGTGGTGCCGCCGCGCTCACTGCCGGGCATCTGGCGCCCACCTATGCTGGCCCGTCGCTGCACTACCGCGGCAGCTTCACCACCGGCACGCCCACCGCCGTCGAGCTGACCGCACTGGTGATGAAGCCGGACAACCGCACCACCAATCCTGGCGCGCTCAACGCGTATCACGCGTATCTGCTCGACGGTCTGCTGCAGGTTGCGCCGCAGATCGACCGCGTCCTCAGCGACACCGGCCGCACCCGCGTGGCAGTGGCACGCGAGCAGTGCCTGGGCGAACTGGCCACCACGCTGGACGGCGCGGATACCGGCAGCATGTTCACCGCACCGCTGACCAGCGTGCCGGGCATCTGGGCCGTGCTGTACGACTATCTCGGCGTACCGCGCCGCGGTTTCAGCCAACCGCTGATGCTGGGCCACGGCAGCGAGGACCGCGACGTCCCCTATCTGACCACCCTGCTGTATGCCGCAGGCCTGGCGCTGCGCGGCGAGCCGGTAGCGTTCCGGCGCTACCCGGTCGACCATCGCGGCACGCTCGACGCGGCGGCGGCGGATGGCCTGGCGTTCGTACGAGCCCGGCTGGGGGAGGGCCACTTCAACGACGCTGCGGAAACCGCCGGCCTCGAACAGCTGCTCGACGACGCCCGGTAGATCCACGCCATGCGTGGATACGCGGGGTACGGGTTGCCGGCCAGCGGCCGGCACTACCGGAGGCAGTAGCAACTGTCTTGTCAGGGGCAGCCGAGGGCCACCTCGGCGTCTCGCTTACGGGCGTTGAGGATCACCAGCATTTTGCGCATGACCGCCACGAGCGCCACCTTGCTCGCTTTGCCCTTGGCCTTCAGGCCAGCGTA
>NZ_JCAFUN010000017.1:0-132604 GCF_059371375.1 Stenotrophomonas sp. YJH_SMC_64
GACTATGGACGGTCAAACGGGCATTTTTATGGTGGTTCATCCGGGCTCTTTGGGGTCTGGAGAGGTGTGGTAACCACCATTTTCCAAAGATGTCCCGGATGAACAACGTACAGAGAGATCACAGTTAGTCGACTGCTCTTCGTTCCGGCGGCGCAAAACCCCGCGCTGCGCGCGACAGTCGACTAACAGTCGACTCTACCCCCCCTCCACTGCTGGGAGGTGACCTTGCCGTTACGGCACTGCCGCCGTCACCACGATCTCGACCTTCCAGTCGGCGTGGGCCAGCTTGGCCTCGACCGTGGCGCGCGCCGGGGTCGCACCCTCCACCACCCACTCATCCCATGCCTTGTTCATGCCGTCGAAATCGGCCATGTCGGCCAGGAACACTTCGGCGCGCAGCACGTGCTGGCGATCACTGGCCACCAGCGCCAGCAGCTTGTCGATCTCGGCCAGCACCTGCCGGGTCTGCCCGGTGATGTCCTGGCTGGTGTCTTCCGGAATCTGGCCGGAAAGGTAGGCGACCTTGTTGTACACGGTCATTTCGGACATGCGCGGTCCGACGTCGTAACGCTCCATCATGGGCGTGGCTCCTGCGGGTGATCAGGCCTGCATTGTCCTCCAAACCGGTCAACGATGGGTGCAGGGCAGCCATTCACACACGGTCACTACCGGCTTCCGACAGCGACGCTGGTCAAATGCCAGCGACAGGCGCACGATGCGCCACGGCTGCATTGACACCGCCCTCGCCCTCCCTGACGCACCCTTGCGCCGATGACCGAAACCACCGACCCCGCCACCGCTCCCTCCACCCCGGCATGGAAGCGGGTCCTCACCATCGTCATCCCGCTGCTGATCCTTGCGTTGGCGCTGCACGGCCTGGCCAACGAGTTCGATGAGAACGGCTACCGCGCCATCCGCCATGCCTTCCACCAGCTCAGTGGCACGCAGATCGCGCTTACTGTCTTGCTGGGCCTGGCCAGCTATGCCTGCCTGATCGGCTTTGATGCCATCGGCCTGCGCCGCAGCGGCATCCGCGTGCATCCGGCGCGCATCGGCATCACCGCGTTCCTGGCACACACGCTCGGCCAGACCGTGGGCTTTGCCGCGCTCACCGGCGGTGCGGTGCGCCTGCGCGGCTACCGTACCGCCGGCCTCGACCTGGCGCAGATCGGCCAGGTCGTGCTGATGAGCACGCTCGGCTTCGTGTTCGGTGCGTGGCTGCTGATCAGCGTGGCGCTGTGCATGGAACCGGCGGCAGCGGCGCTTGCCCTGCCGCTGGACCCGGATGCGGTGCGCGTGGTCGGCATCGTCGCGCTGCTGGCCTATGCGGCCACCCTGCTGCTGGTCGGCCGCGATGGACGCCAGTTCAGCGTGTTCGGCCATGTGCTGTGGCTGCCCGACCGGCGCACGATGATCGGGGTGACCGTGCTCAGCGTGATCGAGCTGGTGCTGGCCAGTGCCGCGTTCTATGTGCTGCTTCCGGACTCGACGCCGACCGGCCTGCCCGGCTTCGTCGGCCTGTACCTGGTCGCGGTGCTGGCCGGCCTGGTTTCGACCGTGCCCGCCGGCCTCGGCGTGTTCGAATGGAGCCTGCTGAAGCTGCTGCCACAGGTGGCACCGGCTGCGGTGCTGGCGGCGGCGTTGATCTACCGCGTCACCTACTACGTACTGCCCCTGCTGCTGGCCACCCTGCTCGCGCTTGCGCCCGCGCTGCGCCAGCCGCTGCAGGCCAGTGCCGGGGCAACCCGTGCCGGCTGGAACGCGCTGCGCCCATGGTTGCCGCAGATCATCGCGCTGGCGGTGTTCAGCATCGGTGCTGCGCTGGTCATCGACGGCACATTGCCCACGCCGCGCCGTCACCTGGTCAACGCATCACTGCCGATCCTGGAAACGTCCCATCTGATCGGCAGCCTCAGCGGCGTCGCCCTGCTGCTGATCGGCCAGGGCCTGGCCCGGCGCAGCCATGCCGCATGGATGCTGGCGATGGCCGTGTGCGTGATCACCCCGTTGCCACTGTGGCTGCGCGGTGGCCAACCGTTGATCGCGGTCTCCGCCCTGCTGGTGGCGATGGCGCTGTGGGCCGCACGCCGCGAGTTCTACCGCCAGGGCGCGCTGCTCGATGAAGCATGGTCGTGGCCATGGCTGCGCAACCTCGGCCTGGTACTGGTGGCGGTCACTTGGCTGTTGTTCTTCACCTACAGCCATGTCGAGTACCAGAACGAACTATGGTGGCAGTTTGCGATATCCGGCAACGCACCGCGTGCGCTGCGTGCGCTGCTGGTGGTGGCGATCGCGCTTGTGATGTTCGGCCTGGCGCGGCTGCTGCACAGTACGCGCAGCCCGCTGCCAGCCGCCGACGAGGCCACGCTGCAATCATTGGCGCCGGTACTGGCCGGTGCCACCGATACCCAGGCCTGCCTGGTACTGACCGCCGACAAGGCGGTGCTGCGCGATGATGCGAAACAGGGCTTTGTGATGATGCAGCGCTACGGCGGTTCGCTGATCGCGATGGGCGATCCGGTCGGCCCGCCTGATGTGGCGCGCGCGCTGATATGGCGCTTCCGCGAGGAAGCTGACCGGCTCGGCCTGCGCCCGGTGTTCTACCAGGTGGGCGAGACCTACTGGCAGACCTATCTCGACCTGGGCCTGGGCCTGGTCAAGCTGGGCGAGGAAGCGATCGTGCCCTTGCACGACTTCGGCCTGGAAGGCCGCGAACGCGCCGATCTGCGCCAGGCCTGGAACCGTGGGAAGCGCGGGGGCCTTTCGTTCCGCGTGGCACCGGTGGAAGAGATTCCCAGCCTGCTTCCCCGCCTGCACGCGATCTCCAACGCGTGGCTGGAAGACAAGGCCGGCGACGAGAAGGGTTTCTCGCTGGGCAGCTACGATCCGGATTACCTGGCGCGCTTCCCGGTGGCACTGGTCGAAGCCGAGGGCCAGATCGTGGCATTCGCCAACCTGTGGCAGGCACCGGCCGGTGCCGAGCTGTCGGTGGACCTCATGCGCCATGTCAACGAGGCACCGAAGGGCACGATGGACTTCCTGTTCATCGAGCTGTTCCTGTGGGGCCGCGCTCAGGGCTATGCGCGCTTCTCGCTGGGCATGGCGCCGCTGTCCGGGCTGGCCCAGCATCGCCTTGCTGGGCGCTGGAACCGACTGGCCGGCCTGCTGGCGCGGCATGGCGAACGCTTCTATGGCTTCAGTGGCCTGCGCCGCTTCAAGTCGAAGTTCGACCCGCAGTGGCGACCGCGCTATCTGGCAGCACCCGGCGGCATGCATCTGCCGGCCGCGTTGCTGGATGCCACGCGCCTGATCTCGCTGGACCCGCGGCGTAACTGAAGCCCTGAGCCGCCGGGCATGGCCCGGCGCTGCAAACCACCCGGTAGGTATCGACCTTGGTCGACACGGCGGCGACAGCGTTCGGGCGTGGCCCGGCGCTACGCCCCGCCCTTGAGGATCACTTCGGCCAATCGGTCGTAATCACCATTGAAGTGATGGTCGCCCGGAAGCTTCACCTTCTGCACGCCGTCGTTGGCCGGCAGGCCGGGGCACAGCGCGTCGTCATCCTTGTCGCCATACACGCAGAGGGTCTTCGCCGCCGGCAGCTTCGCCACTTCCGGCGCGATCGGCAGTCCGTCACCGCCGCCCCCCAGCCAGTTGCTGACATGGAATTCGAAGTCAGCCTTCCTGCCCACCGACAGCAGCACGATACGGTCCAGCGCCTCACGGGTGCCGGCATCAAGCTGGTTGATGGTGGCCGGCAGCACGTCGGCACCCTGCGAGAAACCGATCAGCATCACCTTGTCGCGATGCCACTGCTGGCGGTAGTGATCGATGATCTTCTGCAGGTCAGCGGCAAATCCCTTCGGCGTGCGTTCGCTCCAGAAGTAGCGCAGTGAGTCGATGCCGACCACGGCCACGCCATGTTCGTTGAGCGACGATGCCACGTCCTTGTCCAGGCCGGCCCAGCCGCCATCGCCGGAAACGAACACGGCCAGCGTGTCGCCGCTGCCGGTCGCCGGTACTTCCACTATCGGCAGGCCCTTCAGCGCGGCTGGTGGCGGTGCCAGGCTGACGCCGGCCTGCGCGCCGATCACCCGCGCCGCCGCCACCAGGCCGGGTGAAGCATCGCCGCGCGCGGTGCGCTTGAACTCGCGTGCCATCGCCACCTGCTGCACGAAGCGGCTGGCCTCGCCAACCTTGCAGCCATGGTCGCCGGCGGCGCTCAGCCACGGGGAATTCAACTCGGCAGGCTGCAGCTTGTTGTGCTTCACACCATCGCCGCAGACCATGCGCTCGTGGCTGTGATCCGGGCAGAAGCCGGTGGTCAGCAGGCCGGCGAATACCTGGGTGTCGGCCTGTGCGGCCAGCGTGTAGGCCATCTCGGCGCCTTCACCATCACCACCGACCAGCGGCAGGTGGTAGCCAGGTAGGTGCAGGGAGGCCTGCAACCAGCGCGAGAAGTTCTCGACGTCGCCGGAACCGAACGAACAGGTCGGATTCCCCTCGCGCTTGAGCACGCTGCGCAGATGCGCGATGTCCACGGCAGCGACCATCGCGCCATCGGCACGCAGGGCTTCGATCGGAAGGCGGCTGGTATCACCACCGGCGGTGGATTCATGGAACCAGATCACCACACGCTGCGGCGTGCCAGCCGGCATGTGCACCGGAATCTGCTCGAACCGCCCGTGGCTGAACTGCTGCACGTTGGCCGCCGCCATTGCCGGCAGTGCTGCCAACGCCAGAACCACACCCATTGCCCTGCCCAGCCCTGCACGCTTCATGTCGCATCCCCGATGGAATGCGCACACGATACGCCGCCGCCGCGTGCACGGCACGTACCGGCGCAGGCCGTTGGGGATTCAGTGGGCTGCGGCCCGACGGCTGCGCCGGTACAGGGCCATCGCCAGATACAGCAGCCAGCCAACGATCACCGCGATCACCACTTTCTGTCCCAGCCCACGCGGTGGTCCACCACGCCACAGCACATGCAGCCACAGCAGCACGAAGGCCAGCCATGCCCAGCCCCAGAGCAGGCCCGCGGCGGACTGCCAACCCGGTTCGCGGCGCAGGTACCAGGCCTGCAGCAGCATGCCGACGCTGGCACACAGGAACGCGGTGTTGGCTGCCAGTCCATGGATGAACGGTGCAAGCAGCGGGGTCGCTTCAGGCAGCCAGCTGTCACCGATGGCGACCGTCGCCAGCCCCAGCGCAGAGACAGTGAACAACAGCGGCGCCGCCGCACTGCGGCGCGGCCCGATGCTGCCGCGATACAGCGCAATGCCAAGCGCCGCAATGGCCAGCGCCAGCAGGCAGTAGGCAGCGCGCAATGCCAGGCCCCACGGCCCGTGCAGGTACAGGCTCAAGGTTGCCCGCACCCAGTCCAGATCACTGCGCGCGACCTGGGTCCACAGCGCGGTGGTCACGAACAGCAGCAGCGCCACCAGTGCCAGCACCGCCGCCGGACGCGCACGGCTCATGGCGTTGCCTCCGGATGCCGCGTCTTCCACTCGGCCAGCGCCTTGCGATAGCGCTGCAGCTCATCGGCATACAGATCCAGCACGCACAACGGACAGCCGCTGCCACAGCACTCGTTGGGACCGGGCTCTTCGGGGGGCAGCGGGCGGGGGTCGGGATCAGGGACGGACACAGTGGGAAGCGACAATCGGTGAGAGCAGGCCCAAGTGTACCGGTCCAGCTCAGCGGGCCAGCTGTCGACGCAGGTTTTCCCGAGCCGCCGCATCCAGGCGCTGGTGGAAGAAGTCACTGAGGAAGATGCGCGGCGCCCGCAGCAGCCCCTGCAGGAAACGGCGACGCCCGGCGCGGTACAGGAAGCCCGGCACGACCCCTTTGTACTCTTCGGCCACGCCACGATCGTAGGCGGCGAACACCGGCTCGGGCGCGGCCAGGATCGCCATGTCGCAGTCCAGGAACAGCGCGGCCTCGGCATCAACGTCGTCCGGGCCCAGATCGCCATGGCGGGCTGTCAGCAGGATCAACTGCTCGACCCGCGCGGCGTCGACGCCGGCCAGTTCCGGGGCCCGTGCGATTGCCTGCAGGGCCAGCGCCGCCGAACGCGCTTCGTTATCCTTGCGGCCCGCCACATAGATCGCGTCGTGGTAGAGCACGGCCAGGTACACCTCGGCGGGCCTCTGCCAGCCCGGGCCGTCAGCCACGTCCTGGCAGTGCTGCAGCACCGCGCGTACGTGTCCGAAGTGGTGGTAGGCGCGGGGCGGCGTTGCGTAGCTGTCCTGCAGCGCCTGCCACTGCGCAGGAGCCAGCGTCAGCGGAGAGAAATCCATACCCGGATCATCCCGCCTGCGCAGCCCCGCGGCAAGCTGATGGTTTTTTCACCACATACTCACAACGCTTGCCCGGTGAGGCCTGGACGCGGTTGTCCACAGCTTTGTCGAGCGCTGGTCCACATCGGTTGTGGATGAAACGCCGTACCGGCCACGCGCCGACCAACGGTCACTGCAGCGCGGCGCCGCCGGGTCTACACTCGCCGCAGGCGGGAGCGCCCGCCGCTGCCGGGAACTGTCATGTACCGCCCTGCCGCCCGCATCTTCGTCGTGGTCCTGGCCGCTTTGATGGCCGCGCCGCTCTGCGCACAGAACCACCCGCGCACCGATGCACTCCCGCCCATCGGCAGCGTCCCCCCGGTGGAGGTCCCCTCACCGGAACAGGTCTTCGCGATTCCTCCCGCAATGCGCGCGATGCTGCAGGCGCAGGTGATCGACCGCAGTTCATCGCGCGAGCAGCGGCTGCAGGCACTGGTGGAAATGATCTTCGGCCGCCAGGGGCTGGACCTGCAGTACGACGCGAACGCGACCTATACCGTGGACGAAGTCTGGCAGCAGCGCCGCGCCAACTGCCTCGCCTTCACGCTGATGTTCGTGGCACTGGCGCGCGAGGCTGGCATCCAGGCCCGCGTCCAGGAAGTCGGCCAGGTCGTGTCCTGGTACCAGGACCAGGACGCCGGCGTGGTCTACAGTGTGGGCCACGTCAACGCGGGCGTGGAGATCGCGGGGCGTTACGCCACGGTCGACCTCGATCGCAACGTACTCTACGACCGCCGCGGCCCGCAGCCGGTCAGCCGCGCGCGTGCACTGGCGCATTTCTACAACAATCGAGGTGCCGAACGCATGGCCGAAGGAGACCTCCTCGGCGCCCGCGCGTTCTTCGATGCCTCGGTCGTGCAGGACCGCGCGTTCCCCTCGGTCTGGAACAACCTGGGTGTGCTCGACAACCGTGAGGGCAACACCGGTGCGGCGCGGGAGGCACTGGACCGCGCCCTGCGCCTGGACGGCCGCCAGGATGCGGCGCTGACCAATGCCAGCGCGCTGTATCGGCAGCTTGGGCTGGATGCGCAGGCCAAGGCCCTGGAGCGACGCTTGAAGTCGGTGCAGCGTGAGGACCCGTTCGCGCAGTACATGCTGGGCACGCAGGCCGAGCAGGCCGGAAAGCTGGCCGAAGCCATCCGCTATTACCGGCAGGCCGTACGCCTGTATGACACCGCGCACCAGTTCCACTTCGGGCTGGCGCGCGTGTATTTCCTGTCCGGGCAGCTTGAACGCGCCGACCGTGAACTGACCCGCGCGCAGCTTCTGGGTGGTGCACCGGAGCAGGCACGCTACCAGGCCAAGCTCGACAGCCTGGCCCGCTGGCGCGCGCAGCAGCAGGCCAGGCGCTGAGACCGATCAGGCCTTCTTGAGGAAGCAGGTCTTCAGGACCAGGCCCTTGATCTTGTCCGAGTTGCCTTCGATGTGCTCGGCATCATCTTCGACCAGGCGGATGTTGCGGATCACGGTGCCCTGCTTCAGCGGGATCGAAGACCCCTTCACCTTCAGGTCCTTGATCACGGTGACGGTGTCGCCGGCCTGCAGGGTATTGCCGTTGCTGTCACGCACGACCAGGGTCGAACCGGCACTTTCCTCGGCGGTCCATTCGAAACCGCAATCGGCGCAGATCCACAGCGCGCCATCGGCATAGGTGTTTTCCAGGGTGCACTGCGGGCAGGCGGGAACAGACGACATCGGCAAGTACCTCAAAGTGAATCAACAGCCGCCATTGTAACCGCCCGGTCTGGGGCCCCGGCTCCCTGGCAGGTGCCCGGCCGCCGCCATGACCGCGGCTGGAGCAGCCGTGACGCTGGAACTTGCAGTCGGCGGCGAACTGCAGCAGAGTGCGCGGCCCCTGACCGCCCCCGGAACTCCCCATGCGCCTCGGCATCGACTTCGGTACCAGCAACTCCGCCGCCGCCATCGTGCATGAGGGGAAACTGCTGCCGATCCGTTTCGGTGACGCCGAACAGTTCCGCACCAGCGTGTACTTCCCCGGCGTGGTGCCCGACCCGGACGACTTCCAGCTCGACGACGGCCAGGAACACCAGCTGCAGCAGATGATCGACAGCGCCGCGCGTGCAGCCCGTGCCGCCGGCCAGGAACGCACGCCGCAGGCGCTGCGCCGTGAAGCCCTGCGCGCCCTGCGCCGGGAATGGATGGAAGCCCGCGCCGGCAAGGAACGCAGTGCCAGCGACCTGCTGCAGAACGCGGTCTACGGCGACGACGCGCTGGAAGCCTATTTCGAGGAACACGAAGGCAACCTGGTGCAGAGCCCGAAGTCGATGCTGGGCTACAACCTGCACCCACGCGCGAAGCAGACCATCACCGGCATCGCCGCGCACATCCTCGAACACATCCGCCTGACCGCCAGCGCCCAGCTTGGCCAGCCGCTGCGTGCCGCTCTGCTCGGCCGCCCGGTGCAGTTCCGCAGCTCGATCGGCGCGGCCGGCAATGACCAGGCACTGGATATCCTGCGCGAGGCCGCCACCCAGGCCGGCTTCGACCAGATCGATTTCCTCGAAGAACCCGCCGCGGCGGCCATGCACTACCACGCCGAAAGCCGCGAGCGGCACCAGGCGGTGATCGTCGACATCGGCGGCGGTACCACCGATATCGCGCATGCCGAAGTCGGCGGCGACGACGCCCCGCGTATCCACCGCGCGTGGGGTATCGCCCGCGGCGGTACCGACATTGATCTGGCGCTGAGCCTGTCCAGCTACATGCCGCTGTTCGGCCGCGGCATCACCCGCGTGCCCGCCCACCACTATGTGGAAGCAGCCACCGTGCAGGACATGACGCGCCAGCGCGACTTCCGCCAGCACAAATACGATCACGTCGACGAGCCGTGGGGCGGGCGCCTGCAGGCCCTGCAGGACACCGGCAATACCGCCCGCCTGTACCGCGATGTCGAACGCGCCAAGATCGCCCTCAGCGCCGCCAGCGAGCACCGCAGCACGCTGGACTACATCGCCCGCGACCTGCATGCCGACAGTAGCGCCGATGGCCTGGCCGCCGCCGCCCACGGCTACCTGGAGCAGATCCGGGAACTGCTGGCCCAGGTCCGCAGCGACATCGGGGGCGACCCGGATGCGGTGTTCCTGACCGGCGGCATGTCCCGTGCCGGCTACCTGCGCCAGGCCGTGGCCGAGGCCTTCCCGGGGGCCCGCATGGTCCACGGCGAGCCCTCGCTGGGCGTGGTCCAGGGCCTGGCGTTGGCGGCAGCCAGCCAGGATTAACAAAACGTTACGCGATCTAAGTTACTCTTGGTCGGCTAGAACCCCGCTGCACCTTCCACCGGCCACGCCGGTGTGTGTCCACGGTGCAGCCTGGCCCGCCCTGCGGGCCTAGCGGCCATGCCTTCCTGGCTCGTTCATGGTCCGCGCAGCACCTGAGCCGCCATCGAGACCCGCTTTGGGCACCCGCCAGGCCCCTGTGGCCTTACAACCTGACGCAGCACCTGCACCCATCGACTGCCGCCGTTGTGACGCGGTCTGTTGCCGGCTGCCCGTGCTGCTGCAGCCCGGCGACCACGTGCCTGGCCAGTTCCTGTCACGCGACACCCACGGCCGTGCCGTGATGGCGCGCAACGAGGAAGGCTGGTGCGCGGCGATCGATCCCTATCACCTGCGCTGCACGATCTATTCGCAGCGCCCGGCGATCTGCCGCCAGTTTTCGATGGGCGGCGATGACTGCCGCCGCGAGCGGCAGGACTACCTGCGCCAGGCCGACGCCTGGGCGCTTTCCTCCCCTTCCACCTGACAGGAGCAACCATGCCCCGCAAGGCAAAGACCCCCGCGAAGGCCAGCAACAGCATCCGCAGCGAACGCAAGGGCGCGGCCGCCAGCACCGTGGTCAGCAGCGATTCGATCGCTTCGGACCTGGCAGCGTTCCGCAAGGCCGGTGGCAAGATCGAAGTCCTCGGCACCACCTGGGCGCTGAAGAAAGCCAGCTGACCCAGTACCGACCGCGGCGGCGCTGCCGCCGCGGCCTGCCGGACCGTGCTCAGCGATCCAGGCGTACCCGCACACTGCCCGAATGCGACTGGATGCGGATGTCTCCATCACCGCCCCCCAGACGCGTATCGAGATGGCTGCCCGGCCCATAGCGCGGCCGCTCCACCTGACCGGCGTCGCTGTTGATCGAGCCGCTGAAGCTGTTCACCGACAGCTGTGCCGACACCGTGCGTGGCAGGCTCAGCGTGACCGAGGCACTGACCGATTCGACATTGATGCGGCCGCCGGGCGCCAGCCCGGCCGCTGCCAGATCGATGCTGCCAGAGACGGTTTCCACCGCCAGTCGCTGCACGCGCCCGGCGTCGACCTGGACCCGTCCGGACACCGTCTGCGCACCGATATCACCGGACACGCCGCCGCCGGCCTCGATGCGGCCACTGACGGTGTTCACATCCAGCTTCGGCGTCTGCAGGCGTGCGCTGACGCTGCCACTGACCGTGTTGAGCTTGCTGTCGCCACTGCGGCCAGCCGCGCTCAGGCTGCCGCTGACCGTGTCGGCCTGCAGCCGTCGCACATCGATACCACTGATGTCCTGGCTGGCGCTGACCGTGCTCAGCAGCAGCTCCACAGATCGCGGCACGTTCAGCACCAGCGTTGCACCGCCGTTGTTGCTGCGGCGCGGATATTCGATCTCCCAGCGCACACGGTTGGCGCTTTTTTCCTGACGCAACTGCAGGCCGTCGCTGAGCGTGCCTGTGAGCTGCACGTCATTGCGGTCCCAGCCACGCACGGTCACCTTGCCGGCCACGTTGCTCAGCTCGATGCGCCCCCCCGCAGCCAAGGTGTGGCGCTCGTCGATGCGGGTGTCGGCCAGCGCCACGGCAGGGGCCAACAGCAGCGCGACGCAACAGGAAATCAGGGTTCGGGTCATGGGGGTCTCCTCAGGTCGTCAAGCCGGACTCGGCGGCATAGGCCGCCTGCCGGGTCAGTTCCAGCCGCAGCGCATAGGTGCGCTTGAGCTGGCCAAGCAGGTGCGGCGCACGCGGGTCCTGCGCCAGGGCGGCACGGATCTGCGCCGCGCTTTCATCCAGTTCATGCAGGGCCGGCTGCCATTCCGGCGCCCGTCCATCGGGCAGCGCGGCCACGGCCTGCTGGTACTGCTCGGTCATCGCCGCGGCCTGCAGCTGCAGGGCGGACGGCGCCGGCGTATCCGGCTGCGCATGCCGCCACGGCGCCACCGCATACAGTGCCAGGCTGGCAGCCAGGGCGGCGCCGGCCGGCCACCACCAGCGGCGCCGCGAACGCACCGGCAGGACCACCACGTTGTCCGTTGGCGCGGGTGCTGCCTGCGATTCACGCGGCGGCAGCCGGGCGGACAGGCGTGCCCAGCCATCGGCGGGTACATCGCGCTCGTTCGGCAGCGCGCGCAGCCGGGCCAGCAGGTCGTGATCGGAATCGTGTTCGTGTGTACTCATGTCATGTCTCCCAGCCGTGCGCGCAACAGGCCGCGCGCACGATGCAGCTGTGCCTTGGAACTGCCGACAGCCATCTGCAGCTGCTCGGCGATTTCCTGGTGTTTCCAGCCTTCGATATCGTGCAGCACCAGTACCGCACGCGCCCGTGGTGGCAGTGTCGACAATGCGCGCTCCAGGTCACGCTCGGTACCCGCGCAACGGTCATGCACCGCCAGTTCCTGCAGGCCGCCATCGACATCCTCCAGACTGTCGTGATCCTGCCCTGCGGCGCGACCGCGCAGTTCCATCAGTGCGGCGTTGACCCCCAGCCGATGCAGCCAGGTGGACAGGCTGCTCTCGAAACGGAACCCTGGCAGGGCTTTCCAGGCCTGCAGGAAGGCCTCCTGCAGCGCATCCTCGGCACGTGCCTGCTGGCCGCCACACAACCGCCACAGGACAGCGAATACACGCGGCGCGTGACGCCGGTACAGCAGTTCGTAGGCAGCGGTGTCGCCGGCGGCCGCCGCCCGCACCAGGGCGGGTTCGTCGACGGCGTCGTTGGCGGCAGGCAGCGCGGGCATGGTGGTGTCGAGCATATCGCTTGGATGCGGCGACCCGGGAAAAGGTTTAGAGCCGATCGACGGCCGATGCCATGCAACCTTTTCGACGGCTGCTGCATCCATGGAAGGTCCTTCGCGAATCTGCCGTCCGGGAGTCCTGCCATGTCCAGCCCTTCCTGCGCCGCCCTGCTGGTGATCGCTGCCTGCGTCCTGCTGCAGGCGCTGGGCCTGTCACTGCAGCTGCGCCCCGACAACGGCCGCGCCTGCCTGCATCAGCACCGCCAGGAGCTGGTCTGCCTGGCCTGGACCCCGGCGGTCGAATCCCCCGCACGCGCCGGGTAACATCGAGGGCCGTTATTGCCACCCGTCGTCGCCCCCATGATGTTGTCGCTGAAGGATCACCTGCCGGCCTGGACCTACCCTTGGCTCCACGACGCGGGTATCGCCGTGAAGATCCTGCTCACCCTGCTGGCCGCGTGGCTGCTGCGGGTGCTGGCACGGCGCTTGATCCGCCGCTTCGCCGAGCACTACACGCTGCCACCGGAAATGGTGATGGGCGCGCGCCGGATCACCAGTTTCGTGGTCTATTTCAGCGCAGTGCTGTACATCCTCAGCCTGCTCGGCGCGTCGCCGTCGGTACTGTGGACCGCGTTCACCGGCTTCGCGGCGGTGGGTGCGGTGGCCTTCTTCGCGGCCTGGAGCGTGCTCTCCAACATCTTCTGCACGCTGCTGATCTTCACCACGCGCCCGTTCCGCCTGCATGACTACATCGAGGTGCTGGAGAACGGCGAGAAACCGGGCCTGAAGGGGCGGGTGATCGACGTGAACCTGATCTACACCACGCTGCAGGAGACCGGCGACGGCCACGAGGGCACGGTGCTGCAGCTGCCGAACAACCTGTTCTTCCAGCGCACGGTGCGGCGCTGGCGTGACCCGGCACAGGCCCCCGGCGGCATCCAGGGCGACGGCTGAGGGGGGGGGCCCTTGCAGGGCTGCGCCCTGCACCTGCAGAGGCCGAAGCCGAAGCAAGATCAAGAGCGGCATTCCGTGGGATGGCGGGGCGGTGTGGGTGGTCAGGACACGCCGTAAACCCGTCCATGGGGGCTCGATGGCGCCATCCATGGCGCCAACGGTCCTGCCCACCCACACCGCCCTGCCAACCCACGGAATGCCAGCCTTTGATGTTGACGTTGCTTCTGCAGGTGCAGGGCGCAGCCCTGCAATAAAACACCCCTTACCTCAGCTGGCTGTCCTTGCTGCCACGCCGGTTGTACCCGGCATGCGCCTGCTCTTCGTCGTCGTGCGCCTGCTGGCACGCCACGCACAGCCGTACCCCGGGCACGGCCTGGCGCCGCGCCAACGGAATCGGCGCGTCGCATTCCTCACAGTGTTCCAGACCAGGGCCCTGCCGCAGCTGGCGCCGCGCGCGGGCAATCGCATCGTCGACGGTGGCGTCGATCTGATCCTGGACCGCGCCGTCTCCCGCCCAACCGGTGGCCATGGCCATCCTCCGCAGGTGTGTCGCCTGAAATGGGGACGATACACCCGCGCACAAAGGAGCAGACCTGTGTTGAGCCGAGCCATGCCCGGCTGATCTTCAGCAATCTGAGCAGAACGTGGAGGGCTTCAATCAGGTCGATCGCGACTTAATCCCCTCCGTCCCCTTTTCGCTTACCAGACCAGGTCGTCGGGCACCTGGAACTGGGCGTAGTAGGCGTCGTCCTCGGCATTGCCGGTGGATATCTCAGCGGTCGAGCCCGGCTGGCCGTGGTCGACGATGATCGCTTCCGGGGCGCGCTCACGCACCTTCTCGGCAGCAGCACGTGGCAGCAGAGCGTAACCGTCGCCGTGGGCAACGATGACCAGCACGCCGACCGACAGCGCCTTGCGCAGCTTGGGGTCGATCAGCAGGGTGCGGATCGCCGTGCCATCGCTGAAGCGGTACTCGTCATCGCCCTTGTGGGGCACGGCATGGGCCGCGATGATCTGCTTCGCCTGCGCCTTCTGTTCAGCCTGCCTGGCCTGCGCATTGCGCTCGGCGGCCAGCGCGCGGTCGCGCTCGATCTTCTCGGCGCGGACGCGTTCAGCCTCGCGCTGGACCTCGGCCGAGGTCGATTCGGCCTTGCCCTGGCGGGCCTTGGCCTGCTCGCGCGCGGCGGCGCTGGCCTGCGACTTCTTGGCCAGGCCGGCCTTGAGCAATTGTTCCTGCAGCGCGTTGGGCTTTGCCATGGTCGGTGCGTACCGCGTGTAATCTTGGATGCCCCATTCTACCGACGCCCCGCCGCCCCTGCATGGCAGTCCTGAAGTACCTCACCGGCTATCCCGAACCCCTGGTCGCCCAGGTCAGCGAACTGCTGGCGCAAGGCAAGCTCGGCCCCTGGCTGCAGCAGCGCTATCCCGACCCCCACGAGGTGCGCAGCGACCGCCAGCTGTACGACTACACCCAGGAGCTGAAGGACCGCTACCTGCGCAAGTCGGTGCCGCTCAACAAGGTCTGCTACGACAACACGCTGGAAGTGATCAAGCACGCGCTGGGCACTCATACCGCCATTTCCCGCGTGCACGGCGGCCGCCTCAAGGCCAGCCGCGAGATCCGCATCGCCACCGTGTTCCGCCAGGCACCAGCAGCGTTCCTGCGCATGATCGTGGTACATGAGCTGGCCCACCTGAAGGAAGCCGACCACAACAAGGCCTTCTACCAGCTGTGCCAGCACATGGAGCCGGATTACCTGCAGCTGGAGTTCGATACCCGCCTGTACCTGACCGAGCTGGCCAACCGCGGCCAGCGCTGACCGGCCGCAGCAGCTACACTGCGCGCCCCCTGCCCGACCTTGCCGCCATGGAACCGATCCGTCTCGACAAACGCCTGTCCGCCCTGCTCGGCATCCCGCGCGGCGAAGCGCGACGCTACATCGAAGGCGGCTGGGTCACGGTCAATGGCGACGTGGTGGAACAGCCGCAGCGCCCGGTCGACGAGGCCGCGCAGATCGTGGTCGCCGAGCAGGCCAGCGATGAAAAGGCCGAACGGGTCAGCATGCTCCTGCACAAGCCGGCCGGCATTGCCGCCGAGACTCTCTGCGCGCTGGTCAGCAGTGACAGTCGCAGCGAGCTCGATGCCAGCGGCATCCGCCCCCTGCAACGCCACTTCCACGGCCTGCAGCTGGCCGCCTCGCTTCCGGCCAGCGACAGCGGCCTGGTGGTGGTCAGCCAGGATCCGGCCGCGCTGGCCCATCTGCAGCGCAATCTGGGCCGCACCGAGCAGGAATACCTGATCGAAGTGGCCGAAGGCGGCCCGGAGCGTGGGCCATGGCTGATGGCGCGTCTGCAGCAGGAGGCCGGCGGCGGCAAGGTCAGCTGGCAGAGCGAACAACGCCTGCGCTTTGCCGGCAAGGGGCTTACCGCCAAGGGCCTGCGTGCAGCGGTGACAGCCGCCGGGCTGCAGGTGACCGGGGTGCGCCGCCTGCGTATCGGACGCGTGGCGCTGGGGCCGCTGCCGCCGGGGCAGTGGCGCTACCTGGGCAGCGATGAGCGGTTCTGAGGTGTGCGGGTCAGAGCCCTTTCCTGTGGAATGGGATCCGACCCCATCGGTGACGCCCCCTCGGGGTGGGATCCCGTGCCGAAGGCAAGGGCTCTGACCCCCTGTCGATCCTGCAGGCATTCCTTCACGCATGGCGTGGCTCTACCATCGGGGCATGAGCCTGCCCAAGCCGCTGTGGCGACGCCTGCTGCGTGTTGCTGCGATCATCCTCGCCGTGCTGGTGCTGCTGGTGCTGTCCGGCCTGCTGCTGGCCGACCACCTCACGCCGCAGGCACGGGGCACGCCTTCGCATGTGCTGCCACTGCAGCCGGCGCAGACCCGCATCGACCAGCAGATCGTGCCATTGCAGGAGGCCCATCCCGGCCAGTCCGGCGTGGCCTTCCTCAGTGATGGCATGGATGCCTTCGCCGCACGCGCGATGATCACCACGCACGCAGGCCGCAGCCTGGACCTGCAGTACTACATCTGGCACGACGACCTGATCGGCCACCTGATGGCCAAGGCGCTGTATGACGCCGCCGAGCGCGGCGTGCGCGTGCGCATCCTGCTTGATGACATGAATGCCAAGGACAAGGACGCGCTGATGATGGCGCTCGATGCGCATCCGAACATCGAGATCCGCCTGTACAACCCGTTCCGCAACCGGACCGGCATCCTGCGCATGGTGGAGATGGTGCAGCGCTTCTTCAGCGTGAACCACCGCATGCACAACAAGAGCTGGATCGCCGATGGCCGCGTCTCGATCGTCGGTGGCCGCAACATCGGCGAGGAGTATTTCAGCGCGCGCACCGATGTGAACTTCCAGGATCTGGACCTGCTGGTCGCCGGCCCCGCCGTGGAGCAGGCCAACCGCATCTTCGACGACTACTGGAACAGCGAAACCGCCATTCCGGTATCCGCGCTTGCCTTCCATACCGACGCACAGCTTCGCCTGCTGGTGCGCGAATCGGACCATGAGGCGCAGCGGGACGTGGCCCGGCCGTACCTGGCGCGCGTAGCCGAATCACGCAAGCGGCAGCGCCCGAGCCCCGAGCCGCTGCGCTGGAGCGGTGCAGTGCGCATCGTGTCCGACCCGCCGATGAAGCACCGCAAGGACGATCGCGCTGCCTGGCTGGTGTCGACCCTGATCAGCGAGCTGCAGGCCGCCAGGCACAAGGCCCTGTTGATCTCGCCCTACTTCGTTCCCGGCAACGAGGGCCTGGATGGCTTTTCGGCCATGTCCGGGCGGGGCGTGCAGGTCGGCGTGGTCACCAACTCACTGGCCGCCAATGACGTCGCCGCCGTGCATGGTGGCTACATGGGCTACCGCGTGCCGTTGCTCGAAGCCGGCGTCCACCTTTACGAACTGAAGGCACAAGGGCAGTCCGGCGATGCCGGCGTGTTCGGCAGCAGCGGCGCCAGCCTGCATACCAAGGCGTTCCTGGTCGATGACCGCCGCGGTTTTGTCGGTTCGTTCAACCTCGACCCGCGCTCGGCCTATCTGAACACCGAGATGGGCGTGCTGTTCGACGATCCGGTGCTGGGCGCACAGCTGCGGGACGAGTACCTGCGCCTGGCTGATCCCAGGCACAGCTGGTGGCTGGCGCTGGATGACCGTCGCCGGTTGCGCTGGCTGGAGCGCGAACCGCCACCGCACTGGGTGGAGGCCGAGCCGGGGGCAGCGGCGCGCAAACGCTGGTTGTCGCGGGTGATCAGCTGGCTGCCGGTCGAATCGCAGCTGTAGCGCTCAGGGTGTTGGACCCGCCTCTTCCTGTCCGGCCTCATCACGTGTTTCCACGCTGCGTCCATGCAGGCGCCGCCAGATCCAACGCAGGGCATGCGGCGGCGCTGAAGGCAACTGTTCGAGCAGGGCCAGCATGCGGCTCTGGCTGGCATGTCCATGCCGGCACAGCAGGCTGGCTGCCGCCGCAGCGCTGGCCAGACGCAGGCTGTCGGCGAGTGGGCCATCGGCCTCCGGCGCCAGTGCCTGGTGCACGGGCTCGGGCAGCTCCCAGGCTGCAGCCACGCGTTGTGCCAGCGGCAACGACCATTGCTGGAGCAGTTGCAGGGCCAGCGCCGGCTCCACGGTTTCGTCGCGTGCCTGCGCTTCCTGCAGCAGCTGGCGCATCACCAGCGCTGACCCCAGCCCCTGCACCAGGCCCAGCCACTGCGCAGCGAAGGCATCACCGAAGGTGACCGTGCGCGCATGATCGGCGGCCGCACGCGAAGCCAGCAGTGCGTGCTCCCAGATGATCGTGCTGAACTGCGGAAACATGCCGCACTGCACCTGCATCACCGGCTGCACCAGCACCGCGCTGATGATCTGGCGCACGCCCTCGGTACCGACCAGGGTCACCGCACGCTGCAGGCTTTCCACCGGCCGCTCATGCACCTTGTAGGCCGGGCTGTTGGCGATGCGCAGCAGATTTCCGGTCAGCACCGGGTCCTGGCCGATGATGGCCGCCATCACCCGTGCCGAGGCGGCATCGTCGTTGACGGTCTGGATCAGCTGCGGCAGCAGTTGCGGGCGCCGCGGCAGGTGCCGGGCGGCCCAGTCACGGTCCTGCAGCGCGCGCGCCACCGCTTCGCCCAGTGCCGGATCCTGCACGGGGGCAGGCTCGCCGGCCAGCCGTGGGTACAGGGCAAGTGCATGCAGGCCGCGCTGCAGGTGGGCGGCGATCTCACCGGCCTGCAGCGCCTCGCCCTGAAGGCTGGCTGCGGCAGCAGCGACCGCCTGTCGCGATACGGCCGCCAGGCGCAACGGAGCCGCCCCGGTCGAGCGCGCCAGCCAGCCGCGCAGCGATCGCCACCAGGCCGGCGTCATCGCCGCCTGCCCTGTCGTTGTGGTGCCCTTGCCGTCACTGACCGCCCTGCCTCTTCACGCGAATCCGGCCACCCGCCGTCGTCGCAGCATCGGCCGCACTTTCATCTTCTTTAACCGGAAGGGCGCCGATGTCGACGGCAGCGACCGGGGGAATGGACTAGAATGGCGCCGCGCGACCCGTCCCCCTGCACTGACGACGTCGCTTTTTTTGTTTTTGGGACCCTACCGTTCACTGGCCGTTCGCTGCAGTTCGCCGCTGTTCGCGCCATCGGAGACGCCATGCTATTCGAAACCCTCGCCACCACCGGCCACGAACAAGTGGTGTTCTGCCACAACCACGATGCCGGCCTGAAGGCGATCATCGCCATCCACAACACCACCCTGGGCCCCGCCCTGGGCGGCGTGCGCATGCGCCCTTACGCCAGCACCGACGAAGCGCTGGCCGATGTGCTGCGGCTGAGCCGGACGATGACCTACAAGAATGCGCTGGCCGGGCTCAACGTGGGCGGCGGCAAGGCGGTGATCATCGGCGACCCGAAGACGGACAAGACCGAGGTACTGTTCCGCGCCTTCGGCCGCTACGTCGATTCGCTGGGCGGCCGCTACATCACCGCCGAGGACGTTGGCACCGACGTCAACGACATGGAGAACATCTACCTGGAGAGCCAGTTCGTGACCGGCGTGCACCAGGTCCATGGTGGCTCCGGCGATCCGGCGCCTTTCACGGCCTACGGCGCACTGCAGGCACTGATGGCGGCGATGCGCTTCAAGTTCGGCCATGAGGAAGTAGGCAAGACCAGCATCGCGGTGCAGGGTCTGGGCCACATCGGCATGGAACTGGTGAAACTGCTGCGTGACCGCGGTGCCAAGCTGTATGTCACCGACCTGGACAGTGCGCTGGTTGATCGTGCAGTCAGCGATTTCGGCGCCGAGGCGGTCAAGCCGGACGAGATCCACGAAGTGAACGCCGATGTGTTCGCACCGTGTGCGCTGGAAGGCGCGATCAACGCCGACACGCTGCCGCGGATCAAGGCCAAGATCATCTGCGGCACGGCCAACAACCAGCTGTCGAGCCTGGAGATCGGCGACGAACTGCATGCGCGCGGCATCCTCTACGCCCCCGACTACGCCGTCAACGCCGGCGGTGTGATGAACGTGTCGCTGGAGATCGACGGCTACAACCGCGAACGCGCGATGCGCCTGATCCGCAGCATCTACCACAACCTCACCCGCATCTTCGAACTGTCGCAGCGCGAGAACATCGCGCCGCAGCGGGCCGCCGATCGCATTGCGGAAAGCCGCATCCTGTCGATCGGCAAGCTGAAGATGCCGCTGGGCCGCAGCACTCCGCGCCTGGGCAACCTGCGCGGCGGCTGAGGCTGCAGACGTCGCGCCGGGATCCTTCCCGGCGCGACCGATTGCTCAGAACCCGGTGCTGTAGCGCAACGCAGCCTGCCGCGCGCCCTCGCCACCGATACGCTGGTCGAAACCCAGGCTCAAGCGGCCATTGCGGCCCCACCACGATTCCAGCGCGACGCCGATCAGCGCACTGCCGCGCGGCGCATTCCAGCCTGCCAGCGGCGCCCAGGCATCCACGCCGACAAAACTGGCCTGCCAATCGGCGTCACCGCCGTCCAGCCGCTGCTGCCACTCGGCGTGTCCGCGCAGGTTCCAACGCCCCCAGCCCCGCTCGCCGCGGATGCCGGCCAGCATCTGGCTGCGCTGCGCGCGGGTGGCATCACCACGCAGGCCGAAGCCGAAACCGCCCAGCTCATTGAACGCATCGGTATCGACACGCGTGGTGCTGGCACCGAGGTAGGGCGTCAACGAAGCGCCTGCGCGGCCCAGGCGATATCCGCCTTCCACGCTGGCGCTGCTGAAACGCCCGCCGTAACGCGCCGAGACACCATAGGCGCCCGCACCCAGCAGCAGCTGGCGATCCAGCGCGCGGGTGAACTGGCCACTGCCGAACTGGGCCAGCGCATAGCCACGCCCCAGGTTCCAGCCAGCGTACAACTGTGCCTGCGCCTGGCGATCACGCCCGCGATCGCCGCCGAAACTGCTGCCACCATTGCTGCGGGTCTCACCGAAGGCGACGCCCATCAGGCCGTTGCCGCCCAGCGGCAGATCCTGGCCGGCCATCCAGCCCCGGCTGTCGGCGGCGTTGCCGGCGAAGCTGCCCTGCCCCGCCTCACCCAGCGCGCTTTGCCAGCTCCCGCGCAGGCGCGGGGTGGCCTGTACACGATCGAAGCGCTCGGCAATCGCACGCCGCGACATGTCGATGCTGTCGAAGGTGGCAGCCTCGGCGCGGGCATGCGCCTGGCCGGACAAGCTCTGCAGGCTGTCGGCCAGGCCCTGCTGGCCGCCTCCGGCCCACTGCAGCGCACCGGCTGCCGCACCGAAGGGCGATCCCTGCAGGCCGGTGTTGCCGTCGAGCACTGCGAATGCGCCTTCCAGGCGCTGCGCTGCGGCCTGTGCGGAGGCGCTCAGGCCACTGGCTGCGGCGGTGACGCTGACCTGGTTCACGTTCAACCAGGCGTTGTTGCTGTCGTAGCCATACGTGGGTGCCACCAGGGTCAGCCCCTGCAGGCCGGTGGAAGTGGCTTGGGTACTGAAGGTGCCGTTCAGGCCACCCGCGGCGTGGATGAGGTCCTGGCGCGTTCCGTTCTGCGGCACATAGCCGGAGACGAAGCCGTGCACACGCACACCGCCATTGATCGTTGCGTTGCCGGTGACCTGAAGTGCGTTGGCACCGAGCGCGATCATCAGCTGCGCGCCGGGCTGCTGGGTGTAGTTGCCCTCGATGGTGCCGGTGGTATTGCCGGTGGTGAGGAACACGCTGCCGCCGTTGACCACATTGCCGATCACCCGCGGCGTGCCACCGTTGAACTGCAGACCGGTGGAATCCGGGTCGGGCTGGGCGAGGATCGTCACATTTGAACGGATCACGCCACCGTTCTGCAGCGTCAGGATGCCGCGCTCGATGCGGGTGGCGCCGGAATAGCTGTTGTTGCCGGCCAGTACCAGCTTGCCTCCGCCCTGCTTGACCAGGCCACCGCTGCCGGTGATGTCGTTGCTCCACATCGAGTTGGTCGAGCCGGCATCAACGTTGGCAACCACATCGCCCCAGTCGAAGCGGCCGGGACCGTTGATCGCGCGACCGATGTCGAGCAGGCCATAGCCGAACACCGGATCCACGCCGGGCGCACCGATGTCCTTGGCAGTGCCCAGCAGGGTCTGCCTCACCAGATCGTTGTTGAAGTAGGGGAAGCGCTGCCAGACCAGCGCCGCCGCACCGGAGACCAGCGGCGCGGCGAACGAGGTGCCGTAGTTCCAGTAGTAGCTGCCACCGTTGGCATCCGGGTAGACCGCGCTGCCCGGCGCTGCCAGGCAGTAGCGGGCCGCCTGGCCGCAGGCATTCGAATAGCTGGCCAGCGCGCCCGGCGTAAACGGGTCCACCGCCGTGGCCACCAGCCAGCCGCGCTCCAGATCGGCCGCCGGAAGCGTGCCTGCCACGCCCTTCTGGCTGGGCAGCGCGGCCAGGCTGCTCGGCTCGCTGCGGCCGTCATTGCCGGCGGCGAACACCACCAGGCCACCGTGGTTGATCACGAACGGCCGGTATTCGGCGGCTACCTGCGCGGTGGTCGGCAGGTCGGTCCAGTACAGGCCGCCCCACGAGTTGTTCATCACCTTCACGTTGTAGCTGATCAGGTCCTGGTGGACCTGGGCCACGCCCAGCGGCCCACTGAAGGCATTGCCCTGGCCACTGCCGTCATCGGTCGGCGGCTTGTCGGAAATGATCCTTGCCGAGACGATCTGGGCGCCTGGCGCGATACCGCCCGGCCAGGTCCCCACTGCTGCGCCGGCAGCGAGGCTGGCCACGGCGGTGCCATGCCCGACCACGTCATCAACCGCCAGGTTGTTCCTGGCGGGATCGATGTAATTGAAGTTGGCCAGCACGCGACCATTCAAGGCCACCGCGTTGCGCTGCACGCCCGAATCGACGATGCCGATGCGCACGCCCTGCCCGGTCAGGCCGGCGGCCTGTGCGGCGCGCGCGTTGGTGACTGAAAGATGCGCATCAAAGGCCGGCTCCTGCGGCTTGGCCGGCGGTGGTGTCGTCGGCGGAGGCGTGGTTGGAGGTGTCGGCGTGGTCGGGGGCGGGTCGACGCGCACGTTGCTGCCGCCTCCGCCGCCTCCACCACAGGCCGTCAGCGCCATCGCCAGCGCGGTTGCCAGCACAGACCTCACCATCATCGTTCGCTCCATCGATTCCTTCCCGTGAACGTTGGCCTGCCTTCATCCCGGCAGGCGTTCGGCGCCGCACAGCGGCAGCCCTCCCCGACCCTCTATACTTGGGCCGACCCCCACGCAGTCTGCCGGGAAACCGGGGCGCATCCAACGGCCTCCGGTCTCCTTTCCGAACATTGCTTACGCATCAACGAGATTGCCATGTCCAACATCGTCATCGCCGCCGCCAAGCGTACCGCCATCGGCTCCTTCCTCGGCCAGTTCAACGGCGTGCCGACCCCGACCCTCGGCGCCGCAGCCATCGCCGCCGCGCTGGAACAATCGGGTGTCCCGGCCAGCGACGTTTCCGAAGTCCTGATGGGCTGCGTGCTGCCGGCCAACCTCGGCCAGGCGCCCGCCCGCCAGGCGGCGATCGCCGCCGGCATTCCGCTGTCGGCCGGTGCCACCACGCTGAACAAGGTGTGCGGCTCGGGCATGAAGACCATCATGCTCGGCCATGACCTGATCAAGGCCGGCTCGGCCAGCATCGTGGTCGCCGGCGGCATGGAATCGATGTCCAACGCCCCGCACATGCTGCCGAACTCCCGTACCGGCAACCGTTTCGGCAACTTCCAGGCGGTCGACCACATGGCCCACGATGGCCTGGTCAACGCCTATGACGGCAAGGCCATGGGCGAATTCGCCGAGTGCGCGGTGGACAAGTACCAGTTCAGCCGCGAAGAGCAGGACGCCTATGCGATCGAGTCGGTCAAGCGCGCGCAGGCTGCCCAGGCCAATGGTGCGTTTGCCGATGAGATCGTCGCGGTGAAGGTAGCCACCCGCAAGGGTGACGTCGAGGTCGCCATCGACGAGCAGCCGGGGCGCTCGGACATCGCCAAGATCCCGACCCTGCGCCCGGCCTTCAAGAAGGACGGCAGCGTGACCGCCGCCAGTTCCTCCAGCATCTCCGACGGCGCCGCCGCGGTGGTCCTGCTGACCGAGGAAGACGCGGCCGCACGTGGCATCACCCCGCTGGCCCGCATCGTCGGCCACGCCACCCACTCGCAGGAACCGGAGTGGTTCACCACCGCGCCGATCGGCGCGCTGCACAAGCTGCTGGGCAAGACCGGCTGGTCGCTGGACCAGGTCGATCTGTTCGAAATCAACGAAGCCTTTGCTGTGGTGGCGATGGCCCCGATGCGCGAACTGGGCATCCCTCACGACAAGCTCAACGTGAATGGCGGCGCCTGCGCACTGGGTCACCCCATCGGGGCCTCCGGCGCACGTCTTGTGGTGACCCTGGTCAACGCTCTGCGCACGCGTGGTGGCAAGCGCGGCATTGCCACCCTCTGCATCGGCGGCGGCGAAGCAACGGCAATCGCCATCGAATTGATTTAAAAAGATTTAACGATGATTTCGCAAAAATGAATGCGGGATCGCTTGACACCCAATCTTGGCTTGTCATCATGTTGTCGGCGCGCAGCATGCGCGTTGCCTAATTCTAACGACGAGGATTTACACAATGAGCATCAACAAGCTGCTGGTCGCGATGTCCCTGGCTCTGGCCCTGGCCGCCTGCTCGAAGCAGGAAGCTGCCCAGGACGCCGCTGCTTCGGCCAACGAAGCCGCCACCGAAGCCCAGGCTGCTGCCGACCAGGCCGCCGCTGCTGGCGCCCAGACCGCCGACGCTGCCCAGCAGGCCGCTGACACCGCCGCCACCGCTGCTGACGCCGCCACCGACGCCGCTGCCCAGACCGCCGGTGCTGCCACCGACGCTGCTGCCGGCGCTGCTGCTGACGCTGCCAAGGCTGCTGAAGGCACCGCTGAGAAGGCCAAGGACGCTGCTGAAGAAGCCAAGAAGTAATACTTCTTTCTTCACGCTGTTCTGGAAAAGCCGCTGGTTCGCCAGCGGCTTTTTCTTTGCGTGGATGCCGGCGATCAAGCCCCTGCATCGCGACCCGGTCTTCACAACGGCATGAATAGGCTGGCGTCCCCATCCATTGCAGTGCCGGAGACCGCCATGAAGATTCGTCCGATCACCACCACCCTGCTGGCCGCCTCCCTGCTGCTGGCCCTGGCCGCCTGCAAGGGCCCGGAAGCCGAACAGGCCAAGCAGGACGCGCAGCAGGCGGCCGACAGCGCCGGCGCTGCCGCCCGCGACGCCGTCGACAAGGCTGCTGCCGCCACCCGCGAAGCCGCCGACAAGACCGCCGCCGCTTCCGAGCAGGCCGCCGCCGATACCCAGCAGGCGCTGGACAAGGCCGCAGACGCCACTGCCAACGCCGCCGACAAGGCCAAGGACGCCGCAACCGACGCCGCCGCGCACGCCAGCGACGCCACCGCCGACGCCGCGCAGAAGGTCGCCGACAAGGCCCGCGATGTCGCCAATGACGCCAAGGCCAACGCCGCCAAGGAAGAAGCCAAGCACTAAGCCCTACCGGCAGCCGAGCACCGGCTCGGTTCCACAGGAAAAGCCGCGGCACCGCCGCGGCTTTTCTGCTTTTCGCTCCCTGCTTCTTCTGTTGATTCCGTGGTGTGCGCCCACGGAAAGTGTCCAAGGACGCGCGGGTAGGTTGCGCAGGGGCGTAAGCGCCATGGATGGCGCGCCCGAGCCTTATCTGATGAAAATCTGTCAGCGTAGGTGTCGAGAGCCGGCGTGGGCCGCCCCTACGGCAGCGCGCGCGCCAGCATCGCCGTCAGCTCCAGCCCCGCCGGCAGCGTCCCGAACGCCAGCCCATGCTCCCCTTCCAGCCGGCTACGCACGAACGCCTCCGCCATCGGACTGCGCGCACGCAGCAGCAGCGCCGCCTGCAGCAGCAGCGCAGTGCGCTCGCAGAACAGCCGCGCCTGCGCTTCCTCCGGTGGCGGCGCCGCTGCCCAACGCTGCAATGCCGCTGCATAGCGCGCATCACGGTCGGCCACCGACGCCAGCTCACCGCGCAACGCCGCCATCGCCTCCGGTTCACGCGCCAGCGCACGCAGCACATCCAGGCACTGGATGTTGCCGCTGCCCTCCCAGATCGAATTCAACGGTGCCTGCCGGTACAGGCGGGGCAGCATCGACTCCTCCACGTAGCCGGCACCGCCCAGGCATTCCTGCGCTTCATTGACGAAGGCCGGCGCACGCTTGCACAGCCAGTACTTGCCCAGCGCCGTCCCCAACCGCGCCATCGCCGCTTCATTGGCATCCACACCGGCACGATCCACCGCGCGTGCGATGCGCATCGCCAACACCGTGGCCGCTTCCGACTCCAGCGCCAGATCAGCCAGCACGTTGGTCATCAGCGAGTGCTCCACCAGCAGCTTGCCGAAGGTGCGCCGATGGCGTGCATGATGCAGCGCCTGCGCCAGCGCCATGCGCATCTCCGCGGCCGCACCCAGCATGCAGTCCAGACGGGTCATCATCACCATGCCGATGATGGTCGCCACGCCACGCCCTTCTTCGCCCACGCGCCATGCCTGCGCGCCACAGAACTCGACCTCGCTGGACGCATTGGACCAGTCACCCAGCTTGTCCTTCAGCCGCATCAGCCTGAATGCATTGCGGTCGCCGTCGGCCAGCCGGCGCGGCATCAGCAGGCAGGTCAGCCCGCCCGGTGCCTGCGCCAGCACCAGGAAGCCATCGCACATCGGCGCGGAAAAGAACCACTTGTGGCCGACCAGGCGGTAACGTTCGCCATCGATCGGCTCGGCGCGCGTGCTGTTCGCACGTACATCCGAGCCGCCCTGCTTCTCGGTCATGCCCATGCCCAGCGTGATGCCGTTTTTGTCCGCCACCGGCACGTCGCGCGGGTCATAGACCGGCGCGGCGGCCTTGCGCGCCCAGTCGGCCAGGTGCGGCTGCGACTGCAGCACTGCCACCGCCGCATGGGTCATGGTCAAGGGGCAACTGGTGCCGGCTTCGGCCTGGTGGTGCAGGTAGCTCAGCGCCGCACGCGCGACGTGTGCGCCGGGCTGCGGCTCGTGCCAGGACAGACCCGCCACGCCATGCTGCTTCGCTGCGGACATCAGCTGGTGGTACGCAGGGTGGAACTCGACCGTATCAATGCGGTGGCCCTGCGCATCGTGCGTACGCAGCCGCGGGCGATCACGGTTGGCATCGAAGCCGAGCCGGTACAGCTCGTCGCCGGCCAAGGCTCCGTACACGGCCAGGCGTGGCGCTAAGGCACCGGCACCCTCGCGATGCACCGCCTCCGCCAACGCCACATCGTCGGTCCACAGCTGGCGTCCCGCGAACGGTGGCGGCTGGTTCAGCACCACATGGGTTTCAAACGGCGCGTTGCTGCTGAAGCTGGGTCCACTCATCCGGTCCATCCTGGCGGCAAGAGGTATGCGGTCCGATTGTGCCGCATGCCCCGCCAAGCCCGTGTTCAGGCCGGTTCTCACCGCCTGCACGAAGCGCAGGCCACAGTGGCCGCATGGAAGGCAATGACGATCTGGTGGTGCTGCGTCCGGAGGGGCTGTACTGCGCCGCGGGAGATTTCCACATCGATCCCTGGCGCCCGGTGCCGCGCGCGGTCATCACCCATGGCCACGGCGACCACGCGCGCCCGGGCATGGGCGAATACCACTGCAGCGAAGGAAGCCTGCCGATCCTGCGCTGGCGGCTGGGCGATGTTGGCGTGCAGGCGCACGCCGAGGGGGTGCCGTTCCGCTTGGGCCGGGTGCAGGTATCGCTGCATCCGGCCGGTCATGTGCTCGGTTCGTCCCAGGTGCGCATCGACGATGGTGAACGGGTGTGGGTGGCGTCCGGCGACTACAAGCGCCAACCCGACCCGACCTGCACGCCCTTCGAAGTGGTGCCCTGCGATACGTTCATCACCGAAGCGACGTTCGCGCTGCCGATCTATCGCTGGCCGGACACCACGGCGGTCGCCGCAGAGATCGTGGCGTGGCGCCGCGAATGCGAACAACGTGGCGAAGCGGCGATCCTGCTGTGCTATGCACTCGGCAAGGCGCAGCGGGTGCTGGCCGAGTTGTTGCCCTTGGACGACCGCCCCGCGTGGCTGCACGGCGCCATCGCCAATGGCGTGTCGGTCTACCGGCAGGCCAACATCCCGATGCTGGAGACACTCACCGTCGCCGAACAGGGGCGTCAACCCGACGCCACCGGCCAGTTGATCCTGGCCCCACCCTCGGCCGCAGGCACGCCATGGATGCGCCGATTCGGACCGCATCAACTGGGGTTCGCCTCGGGGTGGATGCAGCTGCGCGGCAACCGGCGGCGCCGCAACGTCGACCGGGGCTTCGTCATTTCCGATCACGCTGATTGGCCCGCGCTGCTGCAGACCATCGAACAGACCGGCGCGCAGCGGGTCATCGCCACCCATGGCAATACCGATGCATTGATTCCGTTCCTGCGCGAGCGCGGCGTGGCGGCTGAAGCCTTTCGCACCGACTTCGGGAGCGAGGAATGAAGGCCTTCGCCGCGCTCTACCAGCGCCTGGACCGCAGTACTGCGACGCTGGACAAGCGCGCCGCACTGGTCGACTACTTCCGCCACGCAGCGGCGCACGATGCGGCGTGGGCGCTGTACCTGCTCAGCGGCGGCAAGGTCGGCGGCGCACGCCGCAGGATCGCCGCCAGTGGTGAGCTGCGCAGCTGGATTGCCGAGGAATCCGGACTGCCCGCCTGGCTGGTGGAAGACAGCTACGCTCAGGTCGGCGATCTGGCCGAAACACTGACACTGCTGCTGGATGACCCCTTGCATCCCGCCGCCGACCGGCCGTTGTCGGACTGGATCGAGCAGCATCTGCTGGCGGTAGCCAACCAGCCCGAAGTGGTGCGCCGTGCGGCGGTCGTCGCCGGCTGGCGGCAGCTGTGCAGCGGCGAGCGCCTGGTGTTCAACAAGCTGCTCACCGGCGCGCTGCGCGTGGGTGTCTCGCAACGGCTGGTGCAGCAGGCGCTGGCAGAATGGTCCGGCCTGGACATCGCGCGCATCGCCCAGCGCATGCTCGGCGAGTGGGTGCCCTCTCCCGCGTTGCTGGGGCAGCTGCTGTCGCCGGATGAACTGCCACTGGACCGGCAGCAGCCGTACCCGTTCTTCCTGGCCTCACCGTTGGAGGGCGAACCGGGCGAACGGCTGGGTCCGGTCGAAGACTGGCTGCTGGAGTGGAAGTGGGATGGAATCCGTCTGCAGCTGCTGCGCCGACGCGGTGAAGTGGCGCTGTGGTCACGTGGCGAGGAACGGCTGGATGGCCGCTTCCCGGAAATTGAACAGGCCGCGATGGCGCTGCCCGACGGCTGCGTGCTGGACGGAGAACTGCTGGCCTGGGACGAGAGCGACGACCTGCCGCGCGCCTTCACCGCGCTGCAGACCCGCATCCAGCGTCGCAAGCCCGGTGCAGCGACCTTGCGCAACACCCCGGTACGCGTGCTTGCCTACGACCTGCTTGAACGCGACGGCGAGGATCTGCGCGGGCTGCCACTGCAGCAACGGCGTGCACAGTTGGCCGAGGTCATCGGTGCCCTAGGCGACACACGCATCCAGCTGTCGCCCGACGTACCCGCTGGAGACTGGCTGCAGGCGGCCACGTTGCGGGAGGCCGCCCGTGAGCGGGGCGTCGAAGGGTTGATGCTGAAACGCCGGACGTCCGCCTACCAGTCAGGGCGACGGCGCGGCGACTGGTGGAAATGGAAGGTCGACCCCCTGACCATTGATGCCGTGCTGCTGTACGCGCAGGCCGGCCATGGACGGCGCAGCACGCTGTACACCGATTACACCTTCGGCGTCTGGGACGGCGATACGCTGGTGCCGGTGGCCAAGGCCTATTCGGGCCTGGATGACAAGGAAATCCTGGCCCTCGATCGCTGGATCCGCGCCAACACCCGTGAACGGTTTGGCCCGGTGCGCAGCGTGCGTGCCGAACAGGTGTTTGAACTGGGCTTCGAGGCAGTCAACCGCAGCAGCCGGCACAAATCCGGCATCGCCGTGCGCTTTCCCCGCATCCTGCGCTGGCGCCACGACAAGCCCGCCACCGAAGCCGACCAGCTGGCCACGCTGCAGGCGCTGGCGCGATGAACCGCCGCCAGGCGTTGCGCCGGCTGGAAGACTGGTTCGCTGCGCGCGGCTGGCGCTCACTGCCGTTCCAGCGCGCGATGTGGCGGCACTATCTGGCGGGCGACTCCGGGCTGCTGCACACCCCCACCGGCAGCGGCAAGACGCTGGCCATGTTCGGCGGCCCGCTGCTGCAGGCGATGCTCGATCCACCGTCGGCACCGCGCCGGGCCAGCGCGGTGCGGCCGCTGCAGGTGCTGTGGGTGACGCCGCTGCGGGCATTGGCCAGTGATACCGCACGTGCGCTGCAGGCAGTGGTCGACGGGCTGGGCTTGGGCTGGCGGGTCGGCCTGCGCAGCGGCGATGCCAGCAACCGCGAGCGCCGGCAGGCCCGCGAAGGCCGCGTCGACGTACTGGTGACCACGCCGGAATCGCTGGCACTGCTGCTGAGCTATCCCGACACACTGCCACGCATGCGCCAGCTGCGCTGCGTGGTGGTGGACGAATGGCATGAACTGCTGGGCAACAAGCGCGGCGTCCTGCTGCAGCTGAACCTGGCGGTGCTGCGCGACGCCGCTCCTTCCCTGCAGCTTTGGGGACTGTCGGCCACGCTGGGCAACCTGCCGCAGGCCCGCGACGTGCTGTTGCCTGGCCAACAGGATGCACCGATCGTACAGGGCGTTCGTCCGCGCGCGATCAGCGTGCGCAGCCTGCTGCCGGAACCCGGTGAACGTTTCCCTTGGGCGGGGCATCTCGGCCTGGCGCAGCTGCCGCGCGTGCTGGACGCGCTGATGGCCGTACGCAGCAGCCTGCTGTTCACCAACACCCGCGCGCAGGCCGAGCTGTGGCACCAGGCGCTGGCGGCGGTATGGCCGGAAGACGCGGACACGCTGGCACTGCATCATGGCTCGCTGGATCCAGCACTGCGCCAGCAGGTGGAAGACGGCCTGCGCGCAGGCGCGTTGCGCTGCGTGGTGGCGACCTCCAGCCTCGACCTCGGCGTGGATTTCCCGGAGGTTGAACAGGTACTGCAGCTGGGCAGTCCCAAGGGCGTGGCGCGGCTGCGCCAGCGCGCCGGGCGCGCACGCCATTGTCCCGGCGCCGGGGGGGCCATCGTCTGCATACCCAGCCACGCACTGGAACTGGCCGAATATGCAGCGGTGCGCCGCGCACTGCACGAAGGCGTGGTCGAAGCGCGTCGACCGCCGACGTTGTCACTGGACGTGCTGGCACAGCATGCGGTCAGCCGCGCCCTCGCTGGCGGCTTTGACAGTGATGCGCTGCTGGCGCAGGTGCGTCGCACCCATGCCTTCGCCACGCTGGGCGATGAACAATGGCGGGCCGTGCTGGACTTCATCGTGCAGGGTGGGCAGGCGCTGGCGCAGTACCCCGATTTCCACAAGGTCGTGCGCGATGCCGATGGCAGCTACCGCATGCACGATCGCCGCCAGGCGCTGCGGCACCGCCTGTCGATCGGCACCATCAGCAGCGATGGCAGCGTGCGCGTGCAGTTCCTGCGCGGTGGCGGGCTTGGTGCAGTGGAGGAGCAGTTCGCCAGCCGCCTGCGTCGCGGCGACCGTTTCCAGTTCGCCGGGCGCCTGCTGGAACTGGTGCAGCTGCGCGACATGACCGCTTTCGTGCGGCTGGCACGAGGGCGCGGCGATGGTGTGGTGCCGCGCTGGCAGGGAGGCCAGTTGCCACTGTCGATGCCACTCGGCCGTGAGCTGGAGTGGGTGCTGTCCGGCGCCGACGACAGTGCCGAATCCCGCTGGTTGTCACCGTTGCTGGCACTGCAGCAACAGCTGTCGGCGCTTCCCGGCCCAGAGCACCTGCTGGTGGAAGAGGTGCGGCGCCGCGAAGGCCAATTCATGTTCGTCTACCCCTTTGCCGGCCGCCACGTACACGAGGCACTGGCCGCGCTGTTGGCGCTGCGCTGCACCCGCCAGCAACGCAACAGCATTGGCTATGCGGTGAACGATCATGGCCTGGTGCTGGCGCCGGCGCGGCCGATCGATCTGGATGAGGCGCAATGGCGTGCGTTGTTCGGCAATGACCGGTTGCTGGACGATCTGCGCGCCGCAGTGAACCTGGGCGAGCTGGCGCGACGTCAGTTCCGGGGCATCGCACGCGTAGCAGGCCTGCTGGTGCCCAGCCTGCCCGGTGGCATGCCACGGTCGCTGCGCCAGCTGCAGGCGTCCGCGGGCCTGCTGTACGACGTGCTGCGCGAGCACGATCCGGAACACCTGCTGCTGGCGCTGGCGGAACATGAAGTGCTGTACGACAGCCTCGACCTGCCGGGGGTGCAACAGGTACTGGAGCGGATCGGCACGCAGCAGCTGTCGCTGCAGCGACCGTCATCACTCACGCCGCTGGGCTTTCCATTGTGGGCCGAACGCCTGCGCGGTCAGTTCAGCAATGAAGACTGGCGTATGCGCGTGCAGCGCGCGGCCCAGCAACTGGAGCGCCGTCATGACCAATGAATTACCGCTGCTGCTTGCTGGTGAGTCCGTGGTCCTGGTGGGCGCGCGTGCGCTGTACTGGCCCGCGCGGCAGGCACTGCTGATCGCAGACCTCCACCTGGGCAAGGCCGATGTGTTCCGTCGCGCCGGCATCGCGTTGCCCAGCGGCGGCACCGGCGAAGACCTGCAACGCTTGCAGCGGCTTCTGGACCTGCATGCCTGCCGCGAGCTGTGGATCCTGGGCGACATCCTGCATGGGCCGGCGCATCGCGCTGCGTGGTACCAGCAATGGCTGGGATGGCGTGAACGCAATGCTTCGCTGGACGTGCATGTCCTGCGCGGTAATCACGACCGCCAGCTGCCGCATGCGCAGTTGCAGGTCCAGATCCACGATGAAGTACGACTGCGGCCGTTCCTGCTTCGGCATGAGCCGATGCCCGATGCGGCGCTGCATGTGATCGCCGGGCATCTGCACCCGCAGGTTGCCTTGAAGCCACTGCGACGGCGCTTCCCCGCGTTCTGGCTGCGTGACCGGATGACGGTCCTGCCGGCCTTCTCCGCATTCACTGCAGGCATCGTGCCTGCCCCCGCCCGCGGCGAACAGATGATCGCCTGCGTGGAAAGCGGCCTGGTGGAACTGCCGGTCGCCTGACTCAGGCCGGGCCAATGCCCAGCTGCGGCATCAACTGGAAATCAGGGGTGTCATTCTCACGCCGCCGCGGCAAGGCCTGGATTGCCGCCAGCATCTCCTGCGCGCAGGTCCGGATGCGTGCGTGGTGTTCCGGCGACGCATGGCTGACCAGGCTGCCAACATGGAACTCGAATACATCCTCCAGTACGTCGGGCTGGTCCTCGTGCAGCATCTGCAGCAGTCCACGCAGCTTGCAGATTTCCGATTCCAGCTCTTCGACCGCGAACAACATGGCGTCCTCCTCTTCAACATCAAGCGGCACGTCCGGGCCGCAACAGGCCGCAACAGCAGCGCTGCCCGGGCCACGCGCGATGTTGATCACGGAAAGGAAAACGGGCGACGCGCAGTCGCGTGCAACCTACTTCTCGCACATCCGCGGTGAGGCAACCGTTAATTCACGTGACGGCACGCTTCACGCGCTGGCCGTGATCGCGTTGCTGCGAGGTATTTCCATCGTCGTCGCCAATGCGTCGATGAAGGCCGGATCCAGCGTAAGCGAACCGAACCACCCCTGCTGCGTGCCGCTGAGCACGCGCAGCATGTGGCCACGGCCTCCCGGCAGGCGCCCCATCGGGCCCAGCAGCACGTCGCGCGTCTTCGCCCAGGCATCGCGATCGGACTGGAACAGCGGCGTCAGCCAGCGACTCCAGCGCTGGTAGACCGCCACGTGGGCCCTGCGTTGCGCCTGGTAGGCCTGCAATGCAGCGGCACCACCGCCATGCGTGCGCACCGCATCGCGCAGCGCCAGCGCATCGAGCAGCGCCATGTTCACCCCCTGTCCCAGCTGCGGGCTCATCGCGTGCGCCGCATCACCTGCCAGCACCATGCGGCCCTGGTGCCAGCGCGTCATCACTGCATCGCGATAGACCGCGCGCGCCAGCTGGCCGGCATCGCGCAGGTGGGCGAAGCGCGCACTGGCCTGCGGCCACAGCGCATGCAGCTCGTCCAGCCAGGGCGTCATGCCATCGGCCTGCCAGCGCTCGAAGTCGGTGCGTGGCAGGCTCCAGAAGAAACTCAGGCGCGGCGTGTCATCGCCGGGGCGCGTGCCGACCGGCAACAGGCCGATCATCTTGCGCGCGGCCACGTAGCGCTGCCGCAGCTCCTGCACATGCGGCCAGTCTTCGGCCGGCAACAGGCACCACAGCGCTCCCCACGGATACACGCGGTCCAGCCCGGCACCGCCGGCAATGGTGCTGCGCAGCGTAGAGGCCGCGCCATCGGCGGCCACCACCAGGTCGAACGGGCCATGCAGGCGCCCTTCGCTGTCGCGCAGGCGGCCCTGCTCGGCATCCACGGCGGCGATGGTGACGCCCGCATGCAGATTGCCTGCCCCCGCGCGCGCCAGGTCCAACAGCGAGAACAACGCCCCACGCTGCATGCCCAGGCCATGCAGGCGCGCATCCAGACCGTCGTAGCGCATGTCCATCACCGCGCGCTCGCATGGCGTGTCGCCATACAGGCGGTGCACCGGCGCGGCATGCGCGCGCACCGCATCCAGCAGGCCCATCTGCCACAGCACCTGCAGGCCGCTGGGCTGCAGCAGGAAACCGGCACCCACCGGTCCCGGCGTCGGCACGCGTTCGAATATCTCCACTTCGTGGCCGTCACGGGTGAGGAGGATGGACACCGCCTGTCCAGCGGTGCCGTAGCCGATCACGGCGATACGCAGTCGTTCCGTCATGGCCACATTGTGCCCGAGGCGGGTGGATCGCGAACCGGCCGCGGGCACGCCACGCAAAAAAAACCCCGCCGAAGCGGGGTTTTCAACGCACTGTCGAGTGGATCACTCGGCCGGCGTGATGTTCGAAGCCTGGGCACCCTTCGGGCCCTGGGTCACGTCATAGGTGACACGCTGGCCTTCCTGCAGGCTGCGGAAGCCCTTGGAGTTGATGGCGGAGAAGTGCGCGAACACGTCGGCGCTGCCATCCTCCGGCGAGATGAAGCCAAATCCCTTGGCGTCGTTGAACCACTTGACGGTACCGTTCGGCATGGTGATGCGAGACCTTATGCAATGAATGGGTGGTGTACGCTGAACCCGCGCACAAGCTGAGTATGCAAAGCTTGCTCGGGGAAGACAATCACCCCCGCGCCAATTCGCCCACCAATTCCGGAAGTCCGTTGCTGGCCGCCTGTACATTGGCCAGCACTTCGGCCATCGTAATCTCCTCGCCATCACCACAGCCGGCAGCCCAGTTGGCGATGATCGCCAGGCAGGCGTAATCCAGCCCCAGTTCGCGTGCCAGCGCGGCTTCCGGCATGCCGGTCATGCCCACCAGGTCGCAGCCGTCGCGGCGCATGCGGGCGATTTCAGCGATGGTCTCCAGGCGCGGGCCCTGCGTTGCGCCGTAGCAGCCACCGTCATGGACCGTGACGCCGGTCACTTTGGCCGCCGCCAGGATCTTGCTGCGCAGCATCGGCGTGTACGGGTGGCCGAAATCGACGTGGACCACATCGGTGCCCTCTTCTTCACAGATGGTGCTGATGCGGCCCCAGGTGTAGTCGATGATCTGGTCCGGGCAGGCCAGCACGCGCGGGCCGAAGTTCTCGGTGATGCCACCGACCGTGTTCAACGCCAACACGCGCTGCGCGCCCAGCTGCTGCAGCGCGGCCAGGTTGGCGCGGTAGTTGATCTTGTGCGGCGGCAGCGAGTGGCCTTCACCATGGCGCGCCAGGAACGCCACGCGATGGCCAAGCAGCGTACCGACGCGCACCGGGCCCGACGGACGGCCGAAGCGGGTGTCGACCTCGTGGGTCTGCACGTCGTCAAGCTTGGCCAGGTTGTAGACACCGGTACCGCCGATCACGGCCAGGGCGATCTGTTGCATTCGAAGCACTCCATGAAAAGACGAACGCCGGCACCCGAGGATGCCGGCGGCAGAAGAAGACGCGCCGCGGGCGGCTGCGCCGTTATTCCTTCATCGCGTAGATGGCCGGCACGCAGCGCAGGGTTTCGTTGACGTCCATGCCGAAGCCGAACACGTAGCGGTCCGGCAGTTCGATGCCGGCGTAGTCGGCGGTCACGTCCGGCAGCGCGCGGTCGTGCTTCTTCACCGTCATCGCGGCGATGCGCACGTCGGTTGCGCCCTGTTCCAGGCACCAGGTGCGCACGCCCTGCAGGGTGTAGCCCTCGTCAAGGATGTCGTCGACCAGCAGCACGCGGCGGCCGAACAGCGAGGTGGCCGGCTTGTGCTTCCAGACCAGGTCGCCGCCGGTGGTTTCACCGCGGTAACGGGTGGCGTGCAGGTAATCAAACTGCACGTCCTGGCCGCGCGCGCCCAGTTCCAGCGCCAGCTGGCCGGCGAACGGCAGCGCACCGTGCATGATGGACAGGAACAGCGGCACCTCGCCCTTGTAATCGCGCGCGATGGCGTCGGCGATACCAGCGATGGCCTTGTCGATGGTGGGGCGGTCGACCAGCAGGTCAGCCTGGGCCAGGGCCTGGGAAATGGTGAGGTTGGGCATCAGACGGTTCTTCCAAGGGTTTCAAGCAGACGGGATTGGGTGTCGCCATGGCGGGCATCGGCCAGCAGGCCATCCCAGCCAAGCGCGCCGCGGCCGATCAGGCCCAGCAGCGCAGCGGTATTGAGGGAGCGCCCCTGCACCGCGTGCAGGGCTTCATCGACCAGCTCCGGGTGGCAGACCAGCACCACGTCGCAGCCGGCGTCCAGATGGGCGTGCACGCGCGCCGGCACGCCGCCGGCGCTGTGCGAGGCGGCCATGCCGATGTCGTCGGAGAACACCACGCCACGGAAGCCGAGCTCGCCGCGCAGGATGTCCTGGATCCAGCGCGGCGAGTAACCTGCCGGTTCAGGCGCAATCTGCGGGTAGATCACGTGCGCCATCATCACCGCATCGGCACCGGCGGCGATGCCGGCCTGGAACGGCACCAGGTCCTGCGCACGCAGCTCGTCCAGCGCGCGCGGATCGATCGCAGTATCGACGTGGGTGTCTTCCAGCACGGTGCCGTGGCCGGGGAAATGCTTGAGCGTGGCGGCCATGCCGACCGAGTGCATGCCACGCACGTAGGCGGCGGTGAACGCGGCCACCACCTGCGGGTCTTCACTGAAGGCGCGGTTGCCGATGGCACGGTTGCCACGGCCAAGGTCGACCACCGGCGCGAAGCTCAGGTCCAGGCCGCTGGCGCGTACTTCGCTGGCCATCAGCCAGGCGTGCCGTTCGGCCAATGCCAAGGCCTGCTGCGGGTCGGTGGCATACAGGGCACCAATGTCCTGCAGTGGCGGCAGATCGCTGTAACCCTCGCGGAAACGCTGCACGCGGCCACCTTCCTGGTCAACGCAGATCAGCTGCGGGCGCGGCGCGGCGGCGCGGATCGCCGCGCTCAGATCGGTCACCTGCTGGCGGGAGGCGAAGTTGCGCTTGAACAGCACCACCCCGGCCACGGCATCGTGCTGCAGCCAGTCACGTTCCTGGGCGGTCAGTTCGGTGCCGGCAACGCCGATCAGCAGCATGGTCGATCTCCACAACGCGCGCCCGCATGGCGCAGTGCCGCATTGTCGCAGAACCGGCCGACAGGCGCAGTGGTCAGAAAAAGGGGAGTGTGCGGTCAGAGCCCCTGCGGGGATCTGACCCCGGGGCCGGATCCCCGCAGGGGCTCTGACCCCGATCTGCTCAGACCTTGCAGCCGTCCGGGCCGCAGGCCTCGTCGTCGCCAGCCGGGGTGGCCGGGGCGCCCTGTTCGGCGGCAATCTGGCGCAGGGCGTTGGCGAAGGCCTCGGGGGGCTGCGCCCCGGAAATGGCCCACTTTCCATCGATGACGAAGGTCGGCACCGAGGAGATGCCCAGCGCATGCGCCTCCGCCAGCTTGGCTTTGACCTCGGCCAGGCCGCGGTCGGAGGCCAGCATCTGCGCGATTTCGCCGCCGTCCAGGCCGCCCGCCACACCGGCCTTGATCAGCACCGCGCTGTCCGCCAGGTTCTGGCCAAGCTCGAAGTGGGCGCGGAACAGCGCCTCCCCGACCGCGTCCTGCACGCCGTGCTGGCCGGCCAGCCACAGCACCCGATGTGCCGGCAGCGTGGTCACCCGCACCTGGCCCCGGCTGAAGTCCATCGGCAGGCCTTCCGCACGCGCCGTGGTCTGGGTCTGGCCGAGGATCTGCTCGGTGCGCTCGACGCCACCGAACTTGCGCACATAGGCCTCGCGCAGCGGCACCGGGGTGTCGTCCGCGTCCGGGTCCAGCTGGAACGGCTGCCAGTGGATATCGAGTTCAGGCGCATCGGCGCCCAGCAACTGCACGCCCTGCTGGAAACGATGCTTGCCGATCCAGCACCAGGGACAGACCACGTCGGAGTAGATGTCGATTCTCATCCCACCGACATGGGGCCCGCCCCCGCCGAAAAAAGGGGACGGAGGGGATTAAGTCGCTTTCCGCACAGGTGGGGTAAAGACGACTTAATCCCCTCCGTCCCCTTTTCAGGGTTTCACCACTGTGAATAGGGATGACTGGCGAGCGCGACGTTGTAGTAGCGGGCGTCGTCGGTGACTTCCGCGCCGGCCCAGTCCGGCAGCTCGATGGCCTGGTCGGCGCTGTCCAGTTCCACCTCAGCCACGACCAGGCCGGCGTTGTCGCCGAGGAACTCGTCCACTTCCCAGGTCAGGCCGGCGTGCTCGACCAGATGGCGGCGCTTGTCGATCAGGCCACCCACGCACAGCGCCAGCAGCGCGCGCGCGTCCTCCACCGGAATCGGGTAATCGAATTCCTGCCGGGTGTGGCCGATGGTGCGCGACTTCAGGTTCAGCGCAGCATGGTCGCCCTCGATACGCACGCGCACCGAGGCGTTCTGGGTACCGCGATCCAGCGCGCCCATGTCGTTGATGTAGCCCTGCGCCATCGGGATCACCCGGTGCGCAGCGGATCGCCAGCCATCGTTGATGACCAGGAATTTGCGTTCGATTTCAATGCCCATGGCGCGATTATGCGCCATGGGTGATGACAGCCGCTCAGCGCTTCTCGAACACCGCGATGCTTTCCACGTGCGCGGTGTGCGGGAACATGTCCATCGCACCGGCACTGACCAGGGTGAAGCCCTGTTCGTTGACCAGATAGCCGGCATCGCGCGCCAGCGAACCCGGGTGGCAGCTGACGTAGACGATGCGCTTGAACTGCTTCAGCGGCAGCTGCTGCAGCACTTCGATGGCGCCCGAGCGCGGCGGGTCCAGCAGCAGCTTGTCGAAGCCCTGGCGCATCCACGGCGTGCTGCGCTGGTCCTGGGTCAGGTCGGCGCTGAAGAACTGGGCGTTGGCCAGCCCGTTGCGCACGGCATTCTCACGGGCACGCGCGACCAGGCCGGCATCGCCTTCCACACCCACCACTTCGCGCACTCGGCGGGCCAGCGGCAGGGTGAAGTTGCCCAGGCCGCAGAACAGGTCAAGCACGCGTTCGTCCTCGCCCGGCTCAAGCAGGTCCAGGGCGTGGGCGATCATCTTTTCGTTGAGCTTGGCGTTGACCTGGATGAAGTCCAGCGGGCGGAACGCCAGTTCCACGTCCCAAGGCGCCAACCGGAACGACAGCGGCACGCCCTGCCCGTCCAGCGGCTGCACGGTGTCCACGCCGCCGGATTGCAGGTAGATCACGAAACCATGCTGCTGGCCAAAGGCGGCCCAGGCGGCGCGGTCGGCATCGCTGAGCGGCTGCAGGTGACGTACGGTCAGCACCACCGCCTGATCGCCGGCGATGAACTCGATCTGCGGGATGTCGCGCTTGCCATCGAGCGATTCGATGAAGGTCGACAGCGCCTCGACCTTGGTACCGATCTCGGGGATCACGGTCAGGCACTGGCTGAGGTCGGCGACGAAACGCGGGTCCTGTTCACGGAAACCGACCAGGGTCTTGTCCTTCTTCTCGACCCGGCGCACCGAGAAGCGGCCCTTGCGGCGATAACCCCAGCTCTCGCCGACCAGCGGCGCCAGCACCTTGCCCGGCTTCACATGGCCGATCCGCTCCAGGTTGTCCATCAGCACGCGCTGCTTGGCGACGATCTGCTGGTCTTCGCCCAGGTGCTGCAGCACGCATCCGGCGCAGGTACCGAAATGCGGGCACTTCGGGGTCACGCGCTGGGGCGAGGCCTGCAGCACTTCCACCGTGCGTGCCTCGTCGAAATGGCGGCTGCGGGCGGTCTGTTCGGCCATGACCACCTCGCCCGGCAGGGCGCCGCTGACGAAGGTGACCTTGCCGCCCTCGCCTTCACGGCGGGCGACGCCGCGACCATCATGGCTGAGGTCGAGGATCTCGGTCTGGAACGGGGTACGGTCGATGCGGGAGCGGGATCGGGCCACGTGGCAACAGGCTGCGGGCAAAAATGGGGGCACATTGTCGCAGATCCTGACTGGCAGGGTCCGGACCCGCTTGCGCCCGCCGCCGCCGTGCTTGATGATTGCAGCAGCTGACATGGAGGCAGCCCTGATGCAGATGACCCCGCGGGCCAGCCGGCCCCGCTTCCTGCTTGTCGAGGACGACATCATCAGCCGCGGTTTTTTCAAAGCGGCGTTGGAAACGTTACCGGCGGACGTGGACACCGCAGATTCATTGGCCAGTGCGCTGGCCAGCGCCGAGCCCGGCGCGCATGACCTGTGGCTGATCGACGTCAACCTGCCGGACGGCAACGGCGCGCAGCTGCTGCGTGAACTGCGCCGTTCGCACCCCGATACCCCGGCGTTGGCGCATACCGCCGATGGCGACACCTCCATCCATGCCCGCCTGCGCGAAGCTGGCTTCAGCGACACGCTGGTCAAGCCGCTGGGCCGCGACCAGTTGCTGAAGGCCGTGCGCCGGGCACTGGTGAACAGCCCGGCGGGGATCTCCGTTGCCCCGGCTCCGGCAGCGGTCGAGCTGCAGGTGCAGGACTGGGACGAGACCGCGGCACTGGCCGCGCTCAATGGCCAGCGCAACCACTTGATCGCGCTGCGCGAGCTGTTCCTGGCCGAGTTGCCGGGCGTACGCGACGCGGTCGAGCAGGCGGTGGACCAGCACGACGAGCGCCAGCTGCGCAGCCAGCTGCACCGGTTGCAGGCGAGCTGTGGGTTTGTCGGCGCGGCACGGCTGGGACGGGCGGTGCGGCAGCTGCATCATGCGCCCGAGTCCGGGCAGGCCCAGGCGGGGTTCCGCGACGCGGTAGCGGCCCTGCTGCATTGAGGGTTGGTCGGCAGGGCTGCGCCCTGCACCCGCAGAGGCTTCAGGCCAAGGCAACAGCAAAAGCAAAAGCTGGCATTCCGTAGGTTGGCGGGGCGGTATCGGAGTGCGGGGACGCCGTAAACCCGTCCATGGGGGCTTGGCAGCCGCATCCATGCGGCTGACACCCCGCCCTCCGACTCCGCCCCACCTCTGACAGTTTTCCGCGATCGGGTAGATCCACGCCATGCGTGGATGAATTTCTGTCAGATATCCAAATCAATCTGGGGTCGGATCCGTTTTCCTGTGGAAAACGGATCCGACCCCATGCCATTCCGACAGCTCGCAAGAATCTGTCGAAGGCGGGGTGAGTCCGGTTGCGGAGGCGTGAGCCGCATGGGCCCGAGGCATGCCTCGGGCGGGTTGGGCAGGACGCCCAACCCCGGTCTTGCCGTGTGCGCAGGACAGCGCACACGAGCAAGCGGCGACCGAGCTTACATGGGTGAGGGCGCTTTGCTTGCGAAGCACTGCTTCGCAAGCGCCCGAACGCACAGCCGCCAGCGGCTGGGCCGGACCCCGGAGGGGGACTTGCAGCGCCCCCCTCAACCGGACCCACCCCGCCATCCCACGGAATGCATGCTGTTGCTGTTGCTGTCGCTTTGGCCTCGGCAGGTGCAGGGCTGCAAGCCCTGCCGAACACCCCCTACCTGCGGGGCGCGAGCTGCTCGAGCATTTCCCAGGACTTCAGGCCGCGTGGCCCGAGGTGATGGGCCAGCACCCGCCGCATCGGCAGGCGCAGGCTGGCCAGGTCGGCGGCAGCGGGCTCTTCGTCGGCCGCCAACGCCAGCAGCGCCGAGCCAGTGGCCGCCGCCCGGCGTTCCCCACCGCGCTCACTGAGCAGGCGCTGCGCGCCTTCCTGTGGGTCCAGCTCGTAGCGCGCGGCCGGGTCGATCGGCTGGCCGTCGCTGGCACTGTCCAGTTCGAAACCCAGGCCCAGCGCGGTCAGCAGCTCGCGCTCGAAACGACGCAGCGTCCAGGCCAGGCCGGCACCGACCGCCAGCCGTGCGCGCGCTTCGCCATAGGCCAGATACAACTCAGGCAACGGATCCTGGCGAGGTGCCAGGCGCAGGGTCAGTTCACTCAGATAGAAGCCGGCCAGCATCGCCTGGCCGACCAGGCGCGGGGCCGCATCCAGCGCTTCAGCGCCGCGCAACTGGGCCAGTTCACCGCGCTGCTGGGCGCTGAAGCGGATCCACTGCAATGGCTGCAGGGCAGCGCGCAGCACCTGGCCCTTCGCGGTTGACACACCACGCGCGAGCAGGCCAACGCGGCCATGCTGCGCGCTCAACACCTCGACCAGCAGGCTGGTCTCGCGGTAGGCCCGCGCATGCAGCACGAAGCCGGTGTCGTCCTCGATCATCATCGAAGCGACCGCAACGGCTTACTCGTAACCGAAGGCCTTCAGCGCGGCCTCGTCATCGGACCAGCCTTCACGCACGCGCACCCAGGTCTCAAGGAACACCTTGGCCCCGAACAGACGCTCCATCTGCAGGCGGGACTTGGCGCCGATCTCCTTGAGGCGGGCGCCGCCCTTGCCGATCACGATGGCCTTCTGGCCTTCGCGCTCGACCCAGATCACCGCGCCGATGCGCAGCAGGTTGCCGTCCTCGGTGAAGCGCTCGATCTCAACGGTGGTGGCGTACGGCAGCTCTTCGCCGAGCTGGCGCATCAGCTGCTCGCGTACCAGCTCGCCGGCCAGGAAACGCTGGCTGCGGTCGGTGATCTCGTCCTCGCCGAACATCGGCGGCGCTTCCGGAAGCAGCTTCAGCACGTCGCGCACCAACGCTTCCAGGCCATTGCGCTTCTGCGCCGAGATCGGATGCACGGCAGCGAAATCACGGCCTTCGGTCACCTGCTGCAGGAACGGCAGCAGCGCGCCCTTTTCCTTCAGGCGATCGATCTTGTTGACCACCAGCACCACCGGAATGCCGGCATCGCGCAGCACATTGAAGGCCAGGCTGTCTTCTTCATCCCAGCGACCGGCCTCGATCACCAGCAGGCCGGCATCGACGCCCTCCAGCGAGCCGCGCGCGGCACGGTTCATCACCCGGTTCATCGCCCGCTTCTGCACCTTGTGCAGGCCGGGGGTATCAACCAGCACCAGCTGGCCTTCCGGGTAGGTGGCGATGCCCAGCAGGCGATGGCGCGTGGTCTGCGGACGGTTGGAAACGATGCTGACCTTCGCACCGACCAGGGCATTGGTCAGGGTCGACTTGCCCACGTTCGGGCGGCCGATGACGGCCACGCTGCCGCAATGATGAGGAGTTTGTTCGCTCACTTGGAATCCAGTTGTTCTAGGACGGCCGCAGCCGCCTGTTGTTCGGCAAGCCGCCGCGAGGCGCCTTCGCCCTCGGTGCTGGCGGCCGGGTCGGCTACGTTGCAGCGTACCCGGAAGTGCTTGGCATGGTCGTCACCGGATTCTGACACCAGTTCATACTGCGGCAACGCCTTCTGTCGGGCCTGCAGCCATTCCTGCAGGCGGGTCTTGGGGTCCTTCTCGGGACGGCCGGAGGCCGGCAGCGCTTCGATCGAAGCGCTGAACCAGGGCAGTACCACCGCCCGGCAGGCCTCGAAGCCGGCATCCAGGTAGATCGCAGCCACCACGGCTTCCACTGCGTCGGCCAGGATCGAGTCGCGGCGATGACCGCCGGACTTCATTTCGCCCGGGCCCAGGGTCAGCCGCTCGCCCAACTGCAGGGTGCGCGCGATCACCGCCAACGCGCCTTCGCGCACCAGTTCGGCACGGGCACGGGTCATCGCCCCTTCGTCAGCCTTGGGCCAGCGTCGGTACAACGCCTCGGCCGCCATCATGTTGACGATGCTGTCGCCGAGGAACTCCAGGCGCTCGTTGTGCGGCGCACCAGCACTGCGATGCGTCAGCGCCTGCTTGAGCAGGGCCGGGTCGCTGAAGGCATGACCGATCAGGTCGCCACGTTGGATGAATTTACTGGGCACCGCTTCGTGTCAGGTCCTGGGAAGAATCGAATTTGCCAACCACATCGAGGTTGCCGATCAGCTGGCGACGCACTTCGTAGTTGACCTTGAGGGTCCAGCCATTGTCGCGACGGTCGAACTTCACGTTGGCCGGCTTCACATTGTCCGAGTAGTTGATGTACAGGCGCTTGAAGAACAGGTCCTGGATCCGCGACGGCTCCATGCTGCCCACGCCCGGCTCGTTGGCCAGGCTCTTCATCGCCGAGCGCACGGCGTAGTACTCCTGGTACATCGGGAACAGCTTCATGCCGATGTAGAGGAAGAAACCGACCACGATCAGGACCGTCAGGAACGAGGTCAGGGTCATGCCGCGCTGCGTGTTCATCGTCTTCATTGCGTTCTCCCCAGATACGCGTTGGATGTGAAGGTACTCAGTTGATGCCCGATCAGTTGATGCTCGAGCCGATCCGCGACGGCTCGAAGCCATCCTTGCAGAACCAGCCCTGGCAGTTCAGCCAGATCAGGAAGGCCTTGCCGCGCAGGTTCTCTTCCGGCAGCAGGCCCCAGAAACGGCCATCGTCGCTGTTGTCGCGGTTGTCGCCCATCACCAGGTACTTGCCGGCCGGCACCGTCCACTGGCCCTGGCCGCGCGGGTAGTCGGTCTCCAGCACGGTGTGGGTGCGGCCCGGCAGGTGCTCGACCAGCAGGTTGGCGCCTTCGCCCTGGCCCTTGTGGCCGGCGTAGATGCCCTTGTTGTCGTACTTCAGCGGCTCGCCATTGAGGATCACGCCGTCGCCTTCGAAGACCACGGTGTCACCCGGCACGCCGATCACGCGCTTGATGAAGTTCTCGCCCTTGGCCGGGTCGTTGTCGCTGTGGCCGGGGAAGTGGAATACCACCACGTCGCCACGCGAGGGCTCGCCGAACGGCACGATCCTGGTGTTGCTGATCGGCAGGCGCAGGCCGTAGGAGAACTTGTTGACCAGGATGAAATCGCCGATCAGCAGGTTCGGCATCATCGAGCTGGACGGGATCTTGTACGGTTCGGCAATGAAGCTGCGCACGATCAGCACGATCGCCAGCACCGGGAAGAACGCACGCGAGTAATCCACCAGCACCGGCTCGGAATCGAGCAGGCCGGCGCGCTGGGCGCGACGCTTGGCGAGGTACAGCTTGTCCGCAAGCAGGATCAGGCCCGAGGCCAGGGTCAGCACGACCAGGAGGATCTCAAACAGTTTCATTCAGGGTCCTTTGCAACGTCACCGGACGACCGGCCCCGCAGGGCCGGTGCGGGATTACTTGTTGTCCATCTGCAGCACGGCCAGGAACGCTTCCTGCGGGATCTCCACGCGGCCGACCTGCTTCATGCGCTTCTTGCCTTCCTTCTGCTTTTCCAGAAGCTTCTTCTTGCGCGAAACGTCGCCACCATAGCACTTGGCCAGCACGTTCTTGCGCATGGCCTTGACCGTGGTACGGGCGATGATCTGCGAGCCGACCGCAGCCTGGATGGCGACGTCGAACATCTGGCGCGGAATCAGGTCCTTCATCTTCTCGCACAGCTCGCGGCCACGACGGTCGGCATGGCTGCGGTGCACGATCAGCGACAGTGCATCGACCTTGTCGCCGTTGATCAGCACGTCCACGCGCACGAACGGGCCGGCGTCGAAGCGCACGAAGTGATAGTCCAGCGAGGCGTAGCCACGGCTGACCGACTTCAGCTTGTCGAAGAAGTCCAGCACCACCTCGGCCATCGGCAGCTCATAGCTGATCTGCACCTGGCTGCCCAGGTAGTTGATGCCGATCTGGCTGCCCCGCTTTTCTTCGCACAGCTTGATGATGTTGCCGATGTACTCCTCGGGAGTGAGCACGTTGGCACGGATGATCGGCTCGCGGATCTCCTCGACCTGGTTCACCGGCGGCAGCTTGGCCGGGTTGTCCATGTTGATGATCGAGCCATCGGTCTTCAGGACTTCATACACCACCGTCGGCGCGGTGCTGATCAGGTCCAGGTTGTACTCGCGCTCCAGGCGTTCCTGCACGATTTCCATGTGCAGCATGCCCAGGAAGCCGCAGCGGAAGCCGAAGCCCATCGCCTCGGAGCTTTCCGGCTCGAAACGCAGCGCGGCATCGTTCAGGCGCAGCTTGTCCAGCGCTTCGCGCAGGTCCGGGTAATCTTCGGCATCGACCGGGAACAGACCGGCGAACACGCGCGGCTGCATTTCCTGGAAGCCCGGCAGCGGCTTCGGTGCCGGGTCGCCAGCCAGGGTCAGGGTGTCGCCGACCGGCGCACCGTGCACGTCCTTGATGCTGGCGGTGACCCAGCCCACTTCACCGGCACGCAGCGCAGGCAGCACTTTCCGCTTCGGCGTGAACACGCCGACGTTGTCGACCTGGTGGTTGCGGCCGGTGGACATCACCTGCAGCTTGTCACCGGCCTTGATCTCGCCCTGCATCACGCGTACCAGCGAGACCACGCCCAGGTAGTTGTCGAACCAGGAGTCGATGATCAGCGCCTGCAGCTTCTCGGTGTCGCGCGGTGTCGGCGGCGGGATGCGATGCACGATCGCTTCCAGCACGTCCTGCACGTTCAGGCCGGTCTTGGCACTGACCGGCACGGCGTCGGAGGCGTCGATGCCGATCACGGCCTCGATCTCGGCCTTGGCGCGCTCGATGTCGGCGGTCGGCAGGTCGATCTTGTTGATCACGGGCACCACTTCCAGGCCCTGCTCCACCGCGGTGTAGCAGTTGGCCACCGACTGCGCTTCCACGCCCTGGGCCGCATCGACCACCAGCAGCGCGCCTTCGCAGGCGGCCAGCGAGCGGCTGACTTCATAGGAGAAGTCGACGTGGCCGGGGGTGTCGATGAAGTTCAGATGGTAGGTCTGCCCGTCCTTGGCCAGGTACGGCAACGACACCGACTGCGCCTTGATCGTGATGCCGCGCTCGCGCTCGATCGGGTTGGAGTCGAGCACCTGCGCTTCCATCTCGCGGGCCTGCAGGCCACCACAGAGCTGGATGATGCGGTCGGCCAGCGTGGACTTGCCGTGGTCGACATGGGCGATGATGGAGAAGTTGCGGATGTTCCGCATCGAATCAGAAGACATAGGTGGCGGCGGCGCGCGGCGTCGTCAGGGTAACGGTCGATTATCGCATGCCCGGCGCCCCACCGCGAAAGCGGACTGCTCGGGCCCCGCCCGGAAAGGCCGAAGCCCCGCCAGGGCGGGGCTTCAGGGGAGACACAGGGGCCGCCGAAGCGGCCCCGGCAGGCCTTACTGGCCGGCCTTGACCGCCACGAAGGCGCTGTTGCCGTTGCCGGTGCGCACCAGCAGCATCACCACGTCGTCCTTCTTGTAGCTGGACAGCGCCCGGTTCAGGCTCTCCACGCTGCCGACCGGGGTACGGCCGACCTGCAGGATCACCATGCCCGGGGACAGGCCGGCATCACGCGCCGCCTGGCCCTTGACTCCGGTGATGCGCACGCCTTCGTTGCCATCCAGGCCGAACTGCTTGCGCTGCGGTGCGGTCAGGTCGCTCACGTCCAGGCCCAGCAGGGCATTGGCGCCGGCCTGCGGTGCCGCATCGGGCCTGGCGGCAGACGCCGCACGGGCATTGCCCTGACCGTCTTCGCTCAGCGCCGTGAGCGTGGCGCTGAGGTCGCGCGGCTTGCCGTCGCGGATCACCCCCAGCGTGACCCGGCTGCCCGGTGCCATCGCACCGATCAGCGGCGGCAGGTCGGACCAGCTGTTGACCGGGCTGCCGTTGACCGAACGCACTACGTCGCCGATCTGCACACCGGCCTTCTCTGCGGCACTGCCGGCGACGATCTGGTTGACCAGCGCGCCACGGCTGTCGGGCAGGCCCAGGCCCTGCGCCTTCAGCGCATCGATCGGCTCGACCACCGCACCCAGCTGGCCACGGGTGACCTTGCCACTCTTTTTGATCTGCTCGACCGCGCTCATCGCCAGGTCGATCGGGATCGCGAAGCTGATGCCCATGTAGCCGCCGGAGGCGGAGAAGATCTGCGAGTTGATGCCGACCACTTCGCCGCGGGTGTTCAACAACGGACCGCCGGAGTTGCCCTGGTTGATCGCCACGTCGGTCTGGATGAACGGCACGTAGCGCTGGTCGGCGCCACCCGTGCTACGCCCCAGTGCACTGACGATACCGGCGGTGACCGAATGGTCGAGACCGAACGGCGAGCCGATCGCGACAACCCACTGGCCGGGCTTCAGCGTATTGGAATCACCCACGCGCACGGTCGGCAGGTTCTTGCCATCGATCTTCAGCAGCGCCACGTCGTACTGCTGGTCGCTGCCCACCACCTTGGCGTTGAACTCACGGCTGTCGCCCAGCTTGACCTTCACGTCGCTGGCATCGGCCACCACGTGGTAGTTGGTCAGCACATAGCCATCGGGCGAAATGATGAAGCCCGAGCCCATGCCGCGGCCCTTGATGCTGGGGCCACCGTCCGGGCCGCCCGGGCCCTGCCCCGGCATCGGGAAGTCCGGGCCGAAGAAGCGACGGAAGAATTCCGGCATGTCGTCGTCACCGCCCATCGGGCCCCGCGAAGCCTGGCGGTTGGTGCGGACGATGGTGGTGTCGACGTTGACCACACCCGGACCGACCTGTTCAACAAGGTTGGTGAAATCAGGCAGGCCGGTAACCAGCGGCTGTGCCGGTGCCCTTGGCGCGGTGGCTGGAGCAGCCTGGGTCGGGGCGGCCGGAGCCGGTGCCTGCGCGCAGGCCACCAGCGGCAGGGTCAGGGCCAACAGGCCCATGGCCTGCGTGCGGAGTCGGGGAGTCATCGGACGGCAACCTCCGGATCGGATGGAAAGAGGAATACGGGCCCCGCTGACGGCGGGGCGTGAAAGCGCCCGGCTCAGTCGCGCGGGCGCGGCGGCACCGGCAGGTCGTCCTGCAGGCGCGGCTCGAACGGGTAGAACGCGGCGCCACCGGTATGGGCCGGGAAGCTGGCATTGAGCGCGCCGCCGGCGGCAGGCGCCAGGCTGGAACGCGGCCACGGCCGCGCCTGCAGCCCACCGACCTCGCCAAACGGCATGTTGCGGCTGCCATTGGCGGGTACGGTCGGGGTCAGCGGCGCCTGCGCAGCAGCCACCGCGCGTTGCGGCACGTCCTCACGCTGGGCGGCACGCGCGGCCTGCTGGCTGCGGGTAGCACTGGCGCGGCGGGTGTCCTGGCGGCGACCGGCAGTGGCCATCGCCAGGGCGGGAGCCGCCGCCACAGCCATCGCGGCCGTGTCTGCAGAGGCTTCGGTAACCGGGGCAGGATCGGTCGGCACGGTCGGCAGCTCCGCCTGGCTGGCGATCACCTGAGGTGCCAACGGCTCGCCCGGGGTGGCTTCCTTCAGCTTCTCACCGCCCATGAACAGCGCCACCGCTGCCACTGAAGCGGCCAGTGCGGCACCACCGCCCCAGGCCCGCCAGCCACTGCGACGCACCTGACGGCGCGGCTCGGCCTGCGGCGCAGGCTCGGCGGCGATGGCAGCAGCCACGGCGGAACTGAACCCGGCCGGGGCCAGTGCCGACGCCTGCCCACGCATCACGTCGCCCAGCAGCTGCCAGCGCTCCTGGCAGCCGGCCAGTTCGGGGTCATGCTCCATCCGCCGCAGCAGGAAGCGCGCTTCATCGGCGCCCAGCTCGCCATCGACCAGGGCCGACAGCTGCTCGCGATGGCGCTGGTCCAGGCGCTGCCCGGCGGGCGATTGATGGTTCTGCGATTCGTTGAACGGGTTACTGGTCATACGCGGCTCTTCTCACGGGTGGCGCTGCCGATGTCCAACAGCGGCCGGAGTTCGGTGTCGATCGCCTCGCGCGCCCGGAAGATCCGTGAACGCACGGTGCCGATCGGGCACCCCATTTTCTGCGCGATTTCCTCGTAGCTCAGGCCTTCCACCTCGCGCAGGGTGATCGCCGACCGGAGCTCTTCCGGCAGCGCGTTGACGGCCTTCATCACCGTCTGTTCCAGCTCCTGGCGCATCAACTCGCGTTCGGGCGTGTCGGTGTCGCGCAGGCGCGTACCACTGTCGAACTGTTCGGCATCGCCGATGTCGATGTCATCGGTCGGTGGCCGTCGATTGTGTGAAGCCAGGTAGTTTTTGGCGGTATTCACGGCGATTCGATGCAACCAGGTTGAGAACTGGGCGTCGCCACGGAAACTTCCGATCGCGCGATAGGCGCGGATGAAAGTGTCCTGGGCGACGTCCTGACATTCGCTCCAGTCGGCGATGTAGCGGCCGACAAGGGCCACCACGCGATGCTGGTACTTGCGCACCAGGACATCGAACGCGGCGCTCTCGCCGTGCTGCACGCGCCGGACCAGTTCCAGATCCAGCTCCTGTGGTGTATCAACCTCGGCCATGAGGGGCCGCACTCCTGTCAGCCCAACCGACGTCGGGCAATGAGACTGCCAATCCCGGGAAAAGTTCAGTCGCCGATCACCCGGCGCCGCACCAGCTTTTAACCACCGTTCCGTTAGCGTTCCGGTCCACGGCCATGGATCCGGGGTCGCCACTCCCCTGCTATTGGGATTTGACGCGGGGGAAACAACCTCTGGATCATAGCCGCTTCTCCATACACAACCGGATGGAACGTCCATGCTCTCAGGCTTCGATGGTCTCCGCTTCAGCCACTGGCACCCCGAGATCCGCGACGACGGCGTGGTGGTCCTCTCCCTGGATCGCCAGGACAGCAGCGTCAATGCCATGTCGCAGGATGTGCTGCTGGAGCTGGGTGACCTGCTTGAGCGCATTGCACTGGACCCGCCCAAGGGCGTGGTGATCCAGTCGCTGAAGAAAGCCGGCTTCATTGCCGGGGCGGACCTGAAGGAGTTCCAGGAGTTCGACCGTCGCGGCACCGTCAACGACGCCATCCGCCGCGGCCAGGCTACTTACCAGAAGCTGGCCGAGCTGCCCTGCCCCACCGTGGCGGCCATCCACGGCCATTGCCTGGGCGGCGGCACCGAGCTGGCGCTGGCCTGCCGCTATCGCGTGGCCTCCAATGACAGCAGCACCCGCATCGGCCTGCCGGAAACCCAGCTGGGCATCTTCCCGGGCTGGGGCGGCAGCGCGCGCCTGCCGCAGCTGGTCGGCGCGCCAGCGGCAATGGACATGATGCTGACCGGCCGTACGCTGTCGGCCTCGGCCGCGCGTGGCATCGGGCTGGTCGACAAGGTGGTGGCACCGGCCGTGGTGCTCGACACCGCCGTGGCGCTGGCGCTGTCCGGCACCACGCGCCCGTTCAAGCAGCGCGCAACGGCCTGGGCCACCAACACCTGGCTGGCACGCACGCTGCTGGCACCGCAGATGGTCAAGCAGGTCGCACGCAAGGCCAAGAAGGACCAGTATCCGGCGCCCTACGCGCTGATCAGCACCTGGCAGCGCAGTGGCGGCAAGCCGATCCAGGCGCGTCTGGACGCCGAGCGCCGCGCGGTGGTGAAGCTGGCCAGCACCCCGACCGCGCGCAACCTGATCCGCATTTTCTTCCTCACCGAACGCCTGAAGGGCCTCGGTGGTGGTGATTCCGGCATCCGCCACGTGCACGTGGTCGGCGCCGGCGTGATGGGCGGTGACATCGCCGCCTGGGCCGCCTACAAGGGCTTTGAAGTGACTCTCCAGGACCGCGAGCAGCGCTTCATCGACCCCGCCATGGAGCGCGCGCAGGCGCTGTTCGCCAAGAAGGTGCGCGACGAGAGCAAGCGCCCCGCCGTGGCCGCGCGCCTGCGTGCCGACCTGGAAGGCAACGGCGTGGCCGAGGCCGACCTGGTGATCGAAGCGATCATCGAGAACCCGGAAGCCAAGCGTGCGCTGTACCAGACGCTGGAACCGAAGATGAAGCTGGACGCGCTGCTGACCACCAACACCTCGTCGATTCCGCTGGTGGAACTGCGCGACCACATCCAGCGCCCGGCGCAGTTCGCTGGCCTGCACTACTTCAACCCGGTGGCGCAGATGCCACTGGTGGAGATCATCCACCACGACGGCATGGCGCCGGAGACCGAGCGCCGCCTGGCCGCGTTCTGCAAGGCGCTGGGCAAGTTCCCGGTACCGGTGGCCGGCAGCCCGGGCTTCCTGGTCAACCGCGTGCTGTTCCCGTACATGCTGGAAGCCGCCACCGCATATGCCGAAGGCATTCCGGGCCCGGTGATCGACAGGGCCGCGGTGAAGTTCGGCATGCCGATGGGCCCGATCGAACTGATCGACACCGTCGGCCTGGACGTGGCCGCCGGCGTCGGCCGCGAACTGGCGCCGTTCCTGGGCCTGCAGATTCCAGCAGCCTTGCAGACGGTGGAGCCGGACAAGCGCGGCAAGAAGGACGGCCAGGGCATCTACACCTGGGAAAACGGCAAGCCGAAGAAGCCGGACGTGGCCAGCGATTACCAGGCCCCGGCCGATCTTGAGGACCGCCTGATCCTGCCGCTGTTGAACGAGGCGGTGGCGTGCCTGCACGAAGGCGTTGTGGCCGATGCGGACCTGCTGGATGCCGGCGTGATCTTCGGTACCGGCTTTGCCCCGTTCCGCGGCGGTCCGATCCAGCACATCCGTGCGGTCGGTGCCGATGCGATCGTCGAGCGGCTGAAGGCACTGCAGCAGCGTCACGGCGACCGTTTCGCCCCGCGCCCGGGCTGGGACAACCCCACCCTGCGCGAACCAGTGGTTTGAGTTTATCGGCCGGGCCTGCGGCCCGGCACCCGCGGTAGTGCCGGCCGCTGGCCGGCAACCTCAAAAGCCAGAGCCGGAGCAACAGCCGGCTCTGGCTTTTCTGTTTGTTGGGCGGGGCGGTGTGGGCAGGCAGGACACGCCGTAAACCCATCCATGGGGGCTCGATGGCGCCATCCATGGCGCCAACGGTCCTGCCTGCCCACACCGCCCCACCCCTGACAGTTTCCCGGTGACGGTCGGTGAATCTCGATTCCGGTGTGGATCACTACGAACGGGTGGGTGGCTACCTGGGCCGCCACCAGGAGCGAAGCAACCAGCGTTTGATTTTGACTTTGATTTTCTTTTTTCTTCTCCGTGGCTGGACGCACACGGAAACTGTCAGAGGTCGGGCGGGGTGGATTCGCGGGGGTGTCCGCGGCATGGATGCCGCGGCCAAGCCTCCACGGACGGATTCACGGCGTCCCCCGCGAACCCACCCCGCCCGGCCAAGCGCGGCTTTTGCTTTACGCGACCACCCCCACAGCCACGAGGGGCTGCGCCGTTGGCTGGAACACCCTGTTACCCATACGGGGCATGTGCCCGTCACAGCTGCATGCGATGCTGACCGCCTGATCCCTGCCAGCGAGAACGCCCGCATGACCACCATCATCGCCCCGCGCGTGCACGACATCGGCGGACTCGAAGTCCGTCGCGCCGTCCCCACCCTGCAGGCGCGCAGCATCGGCTCGTTCGTGTTCGTCGACCAGATGGGCCCGGCGCTCATGCATCCCGGCACGGCCATCGACGTGCGCCCGCATCCGCATATCGGCCTGGCCACCGTCACCTATCTGTGGTCGGGCGCCATCGGCCATCGCGACACACTCGGTTCGGACCAGGTGATCCGACCCGGAGACGTCAACTGGATGACCGCTGGCCGCGGCATCGCCCATTCCGAGCGCACGCCGCAGCCGGACCGCGATCACGACAACCCGATCCACGGCATGCAGACCTGGGTGGCGCTGCCGAAGTCACATGAAGAGATCGAGCCGGCGTTCTACCACCACGCCGCGGCCACCCTGCCCGAGCAGCGCCGCAACGGTGCCTGGCTGCGCGTCATCGCCGGCCGCGCCTATGGCGAGGAATCGCCGGTGAAGGTGTTCGCCGACACCCTCAACGTGGCAATCGATCTCGACCCGGATGCGGAAATCGATATCGACGACGGCCACCGCGAGCGCGCGCTGTACATCCTCGAAGGCGACGCACAGCTGGATGGCGTGGACATCCCTGCACAGCATCTGGTGATTCCCGAAGCCGGCGCACGTGGCCGCCTGCGCGCGAAGACGCCGGTGAAGGCGATGCTGTTCGGTGGCGAGCCGCTGGATGGCCCGCGTCACCTGTGGTGGAACTTCGTGTCCAGCTCGAAGGAACGCATCGAGCAGGCCAAGCACGATTGGGAGGCCGGCCGCTTCGGGACCATTCCGGGCGACGACAAGGAATTCATCCCGCTGCCGCAGTACTGAACATCGCGTGTTGCACACATCCGAAGGTGTATGCCTGCACCCGGCGTTGACGCTACAGTCACCCGCTGATCATTGAAATGTGACATAAATCACATTTTCGACCGTCAAAGGAGTGCAACACATGAGCATGGGTAAACGCTTGTCCGCCGAATTCCTCGGCACGTTCTGGCTGGTTCTGGGTGGCTGCGGCAGTGCGGTGCTGGCCGCCAAGTTCGGCGGTGACAGCAATCCGCTGGGTATCGGGTTCCTCGGCGTGGCGCTCGCCTTCGGCCTGACCGTGGTGACCGGCGCCTATGCGTTCGGCCATATCTCCGGCGCGCACTTCAATCCGGCGGTCAGCGTCGGCCTGTGGGCCGGTGGCCGCTTCCCGACCAAGGACCTGGTGCCGTACATCATCGCCCAGGTGGCTGGTGGCCTGTTGGCCGGCTTCATCCTGCTGCAGATCGCCTCGGGGGCCAGCGGCTTCGCCATCGACGGCAGCCAGGCCGGTGCGTTCGCCAGCAATGGCTATGGTGCGCTGTCGCCCGGCGGTTACAGCGTGGCGGCGGCCTTCCTGTGCGAAGTGGTGCTGACCGCCGTGTTCCTGATCGTGATCATGGGCGCCACCCACGGCAAGGCACCGGCTGGCTTCGCGCCGCTGGCGATCGGCCTGTCGCTGACCCTGATCCATCTGATCAGCATCCCGGTCACCAACACCTCGGTGAACCCGGCCCGCTCCACCGCCGTGGCCTTCTTCGCCGGCAGCGGGGCGGTCAGCCAGCTGTGGCTGTTCTGGGTCGCCCCGCTGCTGGGCGGTGCGATCGGCGGCATCATCTACAAGTGGCTCGGCAACGACCGCTGAGGCCTGTGCGGACCATTGCGGCCGACCTTCGGCCGCAATGGTTACGCTTGTAACCGCAATTTGTGCGATCGCTCACGTTCCGTTAAGGTTGAGTTGACCGTCCGTGCACATGCCGGCCGGCGGGGCATCCGGGGATGGGATGCCAAGGCCGCCGGTCCATCCGACGGAGCCACGACACACCACCTTGGGGGATGCATGAAGTTCGCGCCTGTAGTGTTGTCGAGCCTGCTGTTCGCTGCGGCCCAGGCCGCCGCGCAGGCTCCCACCGAATGTCCTTCATTGCCGGCCAACAGCGGCCTGCAGTGGCAACAGCAGGCACAGGCCGATTTCCTGGTCTGCCGTGCCAGCACCAGCGATGGCCGCGAGGTACTGAGCCTGATGCTCAGTGCACGCGATCCCAACCTTCCATTGAACCGCTCGCTGCGCCACGAAAAGGGCAGCTTCGGCGGTGAATCACTGTACTGGTACCAGCCCGATCTGGGAGGCCAGCAGCCGCCCGGTTATGCCGAGCGCCGCATCAGCGTGGTCAAGCTCGACAAAGGGCGTTACGCGCAGATTTCGCTGTATCCGGACAGCGCGCAGGAACTGGGTTCGCTGCAACAGCTGGCGCAGGGGATGAGCCTGACCCCGTCGGCCGTGGCTGCCGGGAACTGACGATGGCGGGGATGACTGCCTTGCAGCATCCCCGCAATGCGAGCCGACCTGACGGTAGTGCCGGCCGCTGGCCGGCACCTCGATCCGCCGTGACCGCAGGCAGTTGCCGGCCAGCGGCCGGCACCGCCTCAGAACTTGCCTTCCTGGAAATCGACGAAGGCCTGCATCAGTTCCTGCCGCGTGTTCATCACGAACGGGCCATGGCGCATCACCGGTTCTCGCAACGGACGACCAGCCACCAGGATCAGCCGCGCACCCTCGCTGCCGGCCGACAGATGCAGCTGCTCGCCACCGCCCAGCACCGCCAGTTCCTGGCGGGCGACGTCGCGCGCCGCGTCCTGCTCACCCACCGTCACCGCACCTTCGAACACATACGCGAAGGCGTTGTGCCCTTCCGGCAAGGCATAGGTCCAGGCGCGATCCGGGGCCAGCGTGATGTCCAGGTACAGCGGATCGGTGGCCGGCTGCACGATCGGGCCCTGCGTGCCATCCACGTTGCCGGCGATCACCTTCACTTCCACGCCGGCGTCCGGCTGCACCACGGGAATGCGCTCGGGCGCGAACTCCTGGTACTTCGGCTCGGTCATCTTCTCTTTCGCCGGCAGGTTCACCCACAGCTGGAAGCCGCGCATCTGACCGCTTTCCTGCTCGGGCATTTCCGAATGCACCAGGCCACGGCCTGCGGTCATCCACTGCACGCTGCCCGGGGTAAGCAGGCCCTCGTTGCCGTGGTTGTCGCGATGCCGCATGCGCCCGTCGAGCATGTAGGTGACGGTCTCGAAACCGCGATGCGGATGCTCCGGGAAGCCGGCGATGTAGTCCTCGGCACGGTCGGTGCCGAATTCATCGAGCAGCAGGAACGGGTCCAGGTCAGGCAGCGTCGGGCCGCCGATGACGCGGGTCAGGCGCACGCCGGCACCGTCGGAGGTGGGCATGCCACGGATGGTCCGCAATACGCGGACCGGTTCGGGAAAGCTCATGGCGACTCCTGTTGGATGGATGCCACTGAAGATGGACGCCACATGGCCGCACGCCAATGGACGGCGCCGCAACCGATTGTTCCATCCCTGATGTTCGCTGCATGTCAGCACAACAAGCGTACGACCAAAGTACTACCGCCGATTCGTCCTGTGCCAATTGACCCTGCCGAGGGCACGCGGGACTCTTTGACTGTCTTTCCGGGAGAGAGCACCTCATGAAAGGGTTTTCCAAAATAGGCTGGGCGGTACTCGCCCTGCTCGGCGCCTTCTGTCTGGGCACCGTGGCCTTACGCCGCGGCGAACACATCAATGCCCTGTGGATCGTCGTCGCCGCCGTTTCGCTGTACCTGGTGGCCTACCGCTTCTACAGCCTGTTCATCGCCAACAAGGTGATGCAGCTGGATCCGACCCGGGCCACCCCGGCGGTGATCAACAACGATGGCCTGGACTACGTGCCGACCAACAAGCACGTGCTGTTCGGTCACCATTTCGCCGCCATTGCCGGTGCCGGCCCGCTGGTGGGACCGGTGCTGGCCGCACAGATGGGCTACCTGCCCGGCCTGCTGTGGCTGGTGGTGGGCGTGGTGCTGGCCGGCGCGGTGCAGGACTTCATGGTCCTGTTCCTGTCCAGCCGCCGCAACGGCCGCTCCCTGGGCGATCTTGTGCGGGAAGAGATGGGCCAGGTGCCCGGCACCATCGCGCTGTTCGGTGCGTTCCTGATCATGATCATCATCCTGGCGGTGCTGGCGATGGTGGTGGTCAAGGCGCTGGCCGAAAGCCCGTGGGGCATGTTCACGGTGATCGCGACGATGCCCATCGCGATCCTGATGGGCGTGTACATGCGCTACATCCGCCCCGGCAGGATCGGCGAGATTTCGGTGGTCGGCCTGATCCTGCTGCTGGCCGCGATCTGGTACGGCGGCAAGGTCGCCGCCGATCCGGTCTGGGGCCCGGCCTTCACCTTCACCGGCACCCAGATCACCTGGATGCTGATCGGTTACGGCTTCGTCGCCTCGGTGCTGCCGGTGTGGCTGCTGCTGGCCCCCCGCGATTACCTGTCGACCTTCCTCAAGATCGGCACCATCATCGCGCTGGCCGTCGGCATCCTGATTGTGATGCCGGAACTGAAGATGCCGGCGCTGACCCAGTTCGCTGCCAGTGGTGATGGCCCGGTGTGGAAGGGCGGCATGTTCCCGTTCCTGTTCATCACCATCGCCTGCGGTGCGGTCTCCGGCTTCCACGCGTTGATTTCCTCCGGCACCACGCCGAAGCTGCTGGCCAATGAAGCGCACATGCGCTACATCGGCTACGGCGGCATGCTGATGGAATCGTTCGTGGCGGTGATGGCGCTGGTGGCGGCCTCGATCATCGATCCGGGCATCTACTTCGCGATGAACAGCCCGGCGGCGGTGATCGGTGCCGATGCGGCCTCGGCGGCGCACTACATCACCAACACCTGGGGCTTCACCATCACGCCCGAGCAGCTGACCGCGACCGCGGCGGCCATTGGTGAACCGACCATCCTGCATCGCGCAGGTGGCGCACCGACACTGGCGGTGGGCATCGCGCAGATCCTGCACGAAGCGATTCCCAGTGGCAGCGACGCGATGATGGCGTTCTGGTACCACTTCGCGATCCTGTTCGAAGCGTTGTTCATCCTCACGGCAGTTGACGCTGGCACCCGTGCCGGTCGCTTCATGCTGCAGGACCTGCTGGGCAACTTCGTGCCGGCCCTGAAGAAGACCGAATCGTGGACCGCCAACATCATCGGTACCGCCGGCTGCGTGGCGCTGTGGGGCTACCTGCTCTACACCGGCGTGGTCGATCCGTTCGGTGGCATCCAGACGCTGTGGCCGCTGTTCGGCATCTCCAACCAGATGCTGGCGGGTATCGCGCTGATGCTGGGCACGGTGGTGCTGTTCAAGATGAAGCGTGACCGCTATGCGTGGGTGACGGCCGTGCCGGCCATCTGGCTGCTGATCTGCACCACCTACGCCGGCTTCATCAAGATCTTCGACAGCAATCCGGCGCAGGGCTTCCTGGCCCAGGCACACAAGTTCCAGGCCGCCCTCGCCAGCGACACCATCACGGCACCGGCCAAATCGGTGGCGCAGATGAAGCAGATCGTGGTCAACGCCTACGTCAACACCGGCCTGACCGCGCTGTTCCTGCTGGTGGTGGGCGCAGTGCTGGTGTATTCGATCAAGACCATCCTGGCGGCCCGCCGCAATCCGCAGCGCAGCGACCGCGAGACCCCATACGTGGCGCTGAAGCCGCATGAAATGGTGGATCTGTGATGAGCACGCAACTGGTTCCCGCCGGCCAGTACCAGGCACACCGCCGTATCTGGCGGCGCCTGGTGCAGACCGCACGACTGTGCTGTGGCATTCCTGATTACGACAACTACGTCCGGCACATGCTGGAAAAACATCCGGACCAGGAGCCGATGGATTACAAGACGTTCTTCCGCGAGCGCCAGGAAGCGCGCTACGGCGGACGCAACGGTGGTCGCTGCTGTTGAGGTTCCAGGGTGGGTGCCGGGCTTGCAGCCCGGCGCCCGCAGAGGCCGGAGCAACGGCAACAGCTGAGGCGTCGGCTCTGGGTTTCTGTGTGGTTGGCGGGGTGGTGTCGGATGGCGGGGACGCCGTAAACCCATCCCTGGGGGCTTGGCCGCGGCATCCATGCCGCGGACACCCCGCCATCCGACACCACCCCACCTTCGACAGATTTCCGGTGACGGCGAGATGCATCAGGGGTCAGATCCGTTTCCTCCGGGAAACGGATCTGACCCCTTCCATGTTCATGGAGGCCCATGAAGTGCATCCACGCATGGCGTGGATCTACACAAGCATGACGCCGGGGCGGCCCGGACTCAGCCGTTGGCCATCCACTTCAGGATCAGGCCAGTGACATAGGCCAGCCCGGTGCCGGTGGCGTAGCCCACCGTGCCCAGCAGCACGCCCACCGGAGCCAGCGTCGGATGGAACGCCGCAGCCACCACGGGGGCCGAAGCGGCTGCGCCGATGTTGCCCTGCGAACCGATCGCGAAGAAGAACAGCGGCGCGCGCAGCAGCTTGGCCACCACCCACAGCACCAGCACATGCGTGGCCATCCAGATCGCGCCGAGCAGGAACAGCCACGGCCGGTCCAGCAGCGACAGCAGGTTCATCTGCATGCCGATGCAGGCGATCAGGAAGTACAGGAACACCGTGCCCAGCCGCGAAGCGCCCGCGGCTTCCAGCCGGCGCGCACGGGTGAAGCTCAGGCCCAGGCCCATCGCGGTGGACAGCAGGATCACCCATACGAACTGGCTGTCCAGGCTGAACTGGCTGGCCCAGCTGACATTGGCCTTGAACCAGCCCGCCAGCGGCGCGGCGATGGCATGGGCCAGGCCGACGCCGCCCAGTGCCACGCCGACGATCACCATCAGGTCGGTCATGCTGGGAATGCGCGCGTTCTGCGCCTCGTAGGCACTGATGCGCGCCTTCATCTCGTCGATGGCACGGGTATCGGCACCGTTGCGGGTATCGATCTGCTGCGCGCGGTTGGCCAGGAACAGCAGGATGGCCATCCACAGGCTGGCGCAGGCCACGTCGACCACCGCGAACTGGCCGAAGGTGGTGGCATCGGTGCCGAACACTTCACGCATGGCCACCATGTTGGCGCCGCCGCCGATCCAGCTGCCGGCCAGCGCCGCCATGCCGGCCCAGGTATCACCGGCCACGGTTTCGGGGTGGATCAACTTCATCAGCTGGAACGAGACGATGGCGCCGAGCATGATGCCGGCGGTACCGGCGCAGAACACGATCAGCAGTTTCGGGCCGAGCTTGGCAATACCCTTGAGGTCGATCGACAGGGTCAGCAGGACCAGCGCGGCCGGCAGCAGCACGTCACGCGCGACCGGGTTGTACAGCGAGGTGTTGTGGCCGTCGATGACACCGGCGGTGTTGTAGATGGCGGGGACGAAGTAGCACAGCAGCAGCGCCGGCACCCAGGCGAAGATCTTCTTCAATAACGGGGTCGGGCCACTGGCAGCCCAGAAGATCAGGGCCAGGGTGGCGGCAATCAGGCCCAGGCCAACGATGTCGTTGCTGATCAGGGCAGTAGCGGGTTCGGTCGGCATGGGATCCTCTGTCGATCGAAAGAGCGGGAAAAAAAAGCGCCGCATGAAGCGGCGCACCCCGAGATTAACATTGTCTTCACGCCGGGTCATGCTGCAGTGCCGGCTGCCCTTTCCCGGAGCCACTCCCATGCAGCTCGGCGCCTTCTCCGTCAGCCTCTCGGTCAGGGACCTGGCGGCCTCCCGCAGCTTCTACGAAGCACTGGGCTTCTCGGTGACCGGTGGCGAGCCGGCGCAGAACTGGCTGGTGATGCGCAACAACGGCATTGTCATCGGCCTGTTCCAGGGCATGTTCGAGGGCAACCTGCTCACCTTCAACCCGGGCTGGGACCAGCACAAGCAGGAACTGCCCCACTTCCAGGATGTACGTGAACTGCAGGCGGAACTGGATGCGAAGGGCATTGAACTGGCGGTGCGTACCGACCCTCATGGGCGGGGCACCGGCTACCTGCAGTTGGCCGATCCCGACGGCAATGTGATCCTGATCGACCAGCATGTGGCGCGGCCGAACGGCTGGTAATGCGAACGGACATTGCGTGGGCAGGCGTCGACCTTGGTCGACGGGCAGCATGCCAACCAAGGTTGGCATCTACCAGGACGGCCGGTTCAGGCCGGACGTGAAGCGCTGAAATCGAGCGTGGCGCGCGTGCCACGCGGCTCGCAGGGCTGCAGCTGCAGGGTCCAGCCAAGGTGCTCGCAGAGCCTGGCGATCAGGTCCAGGCCGATGCCGCCGCCACGGTCGGCGCGCTCGCCGCGGGCCATCCGCGCGTGGATCGCCGCAATCTCCTCCGGGCTCATGCCATGTCCCGGATCCTGCAGGGTCAGCACCGCCGACGAGCTCAGGCGCAACTCAATGTGGCCACGCCCGCTGTTCTCGATGGCATTGCGCAGCAGGTTGCCGATCGCGGCCTGCACGACGGCCAGCGGCGCGACAATATCCACCGGGGCCGCCTGGATGCCGATGCTCAGGTCCTTGTCACCGAGCAGGTGACGATGGTCGTCGACGATTTCCGGCAGCAGCTGGTCCAGGGCGATGCGCTCGGCGCGTGCGGCTAGGCGCGCCGGGTCACGGGCCAGCACCAGCAGCAGTTCGATCAGCTGCTCCACGCTCTGCGCGGTGCGCAGCACGCGTTGCATCTGCTGGCGCGCGCGCTCGGGCAGGCCCGGCTGTTCCAGTGCCAGCTCTGCGGCACCGGTCATCACCGCAATCGGCGTACGCAGCTCGTGGCTGGCGGTGCTGATGAACACCCGCTCGCGTTCGACAAACTGCTCGTTGCGGTCCAGATAGTCGTTCAGTGCATCGGCAATGGTATGCAGCTCGGAGCTGCCACGCGGGTCGACCTCGATGCGCTGGCCCTGGACACCCGGCCGCAGCGCCGCGATGTGCTGCGCCAGCAGGCTCAACGGGCGCACCATGCGTTCCATGCCGAACGACGCCATCAGCACGGTGACGAAGATCATGATCACCCCGGCCAGCATCACCCAGCGCGTGGCGAACTGTTCCAGGTCATGGAAGTCGGAAATGTCCAGCGCCAGCGCCACCCGCCCCATCGAGCCGGTGTCACGCACCATCACCGCAGTCTGCCGCCCCTTGATCGGCACCCCGTCATGCAGCCCCGGGTGCAGCAGGCGCACGCTTTCCGGCATGTTGCCTTCATCGAAGCGGAACAGGCTGAGCGTGTCCGAGTCCTGCCAGCGATAGTGCGGCTCGTGCTCGGTGTGCTCGACGATGCTGTCCAGTTCGGAATTGAGCAGCGCGCGCCAGGCAGCGTGCTCCGCATGTTCATGCACGTAGTTGCCGACGCTGAACACCGCGATCGACAGCAGCGCCAGATAGCCCAGCAACCACCACACCACGCGCCGGTACAACGGCCCCGGCTTACTCGCCTTCATCATCATCCTTGCCGGCATCGCTGGGCGTGGTCACGGCCAAGCGGTAACCCACCCGCGGCAGGGTATGGATCAGTTTCTCGGCGAACGGTCCGTCCACACTGCGGCGCAGCTCGTAGACATGCGAACGCAGCAGGTCGCCATCCGGCGGTTCGTCGCCCCACAGAGCGAATTCCAGCTGCTGGCGGGTCACCGCGCCGGGGCTGGCGCGCATGAGCACTTCCAGCAGCTTGCGGCAGGCCGGGTACAGGTGCAGCACCTGGGTGCCGCGCTGGGCTTCCAGGGTGGCCAGATCCAGCACCAGATCGCCCACCTGCAGGCGCTTGCGCGGGTTGCGGCCCTGCGCACGCAGCAGCAGCGCTTCCAGCCGCACCTCCAGCTCCGGGAGTGCGAACGGCTTGGTCAGGTAGTCGTCGGCACCGGCGCGGAAGCCGGCAATCTTGTCCGGCAGCTCGTCACGCGCGGTCAGCATGATCACCGGCACTTCCGATGCATGCTCGGCGCGCAGCCGGCGCAGCACCTCCGGGCCCTCCATGCGCGGCAGCATCCAGTCCAGGATGACGGCGTCATACGGATGGCTCCCGGCCAGGTGCAGTCCGGTGATGCCATCCGGCGCCACGTCGAGCACGTGCCCGCGCGACTCGAAATAGTCGAACAGGTTGGCCACCAGCTGGCGGTTGTCCTCGATCACCAACAGACGCATGCATGAAACACCCACGGAAGTTCGTACCATGGTAGCGCCGCACATGTCGGAATGCGGTCGCCCCGGCGCCGCTCTGACGCTTTTCCCACCCCCGCCACCTCAGAATGGCCGTTTTGCTCCCGGAGCCTGCCGTGCCCGTAGCCCTGCCCCGCCGTTGGCGCCTGCCCCTGTTGTGGCTGCTGATCATTGCTGCGCTGGCAGCGGGGATCGGCCTTCGGCAGCCGCAGCCGCCGGACGAGCCGCGCTTCGTGCTGGCGGCCCGGACCATGGTCGAGAGCGGGCAATGGCTGCTGCCGCACCGTGGCGTGGAACTGTATGCGGAGAAGCCACCCGTCTTCATGTGGCTGCAGGCCGCCGCCTACGAGATCGTCGGCAGCTGGCAGTGGTCCTTCCTGCTGCCGTCGTTGCTGGGCGCCCTGCTCAGCCTGTGGCTGGTGTCGGACCTGGCGCGGCGGCTGTGGTCGCCACGACATTCCATCTACGCCCTCGCTGCGCTGTTCTGCACCCTGCAGTTCGGGCTGATGGCCAAGCGCGCGCAGATCGACATGGTGCTGGTGGGCATGACCACCGTGGCCCTCTGGGGCCTGATGCGTCATCTGTGTGAACGCCGCAACCTGCCTGCCCTGTGGCTGGCCGGCTTCGCCGCAGGCGTCGGCACGGTGACCAAGGGCGTGGGTTTCCTGCCGCTGCTGATGGTGCTGCCCTGGTTCGGCTGGTGGCTGTACCAGCGCCGCCGCGGACGCACGGTGGAGGGTCCGCATCCGGCAACCCTGCTGTGGCTGATCCCGGCCTTCCTGCTGGGTGTCGGGGTGTGGCTGGCGCCGCTGGGCTGGGCCCTGCTGCACACGCCCAGTGCCGAACTACAGGCTTATGCGCACGAGCTGCTGTTCAAGCAGACCGGCACCCGTTATGCCAATGCGTGGCACCACCGGCAGCCCGCCTGGTATTACCTGCAGGTGATCCTTACCCTGTGGCTGCCGGGCAGCCTGCTGCTGCCGATGCTGTTCAAGCCCTGGTGGCGCCGTATCCGCCGTGGCGACCGCCGCCAGTGGCTGCTGCTGGGCTGGGCCGTGCTGGTGCTGGTGTTCTTCAGCGCCAGCCCGGGCAAGCGCGAGGTGTACCTGCTGCCGATGTTGCCGGCGATGGCGCTGGCCGTAGCCCCGCTGCTGCCCGGCCTGCTGCGCCGCCTGTGCGTTCGCCGCTACCTGTTCGGCTACAGCGTGGTGCTGATGCTGGCCACTGGCACGCTGGGCGTGATGCTGCTGACCGAACACGCTTGGGCGGTGGCCCAGCTGGAACGCCGCGCCATGCCCGATACCCTGCTGCCGGTGCTGGGCGATGGCCTGCTGACCTTCGCCATCGCGCTGGCCACGCTGATCGTGTGGTTGCGGGTGCGCCGCGCGGCGACGCTGGTGCTGCTGACCCACGGCATGCTGTGGATGCTCTACGGCCTGGTACTGATCCCGGCGCTGGATCCCTATGCATCGGCGTCAGCGCTGATGCGCCGGGTCGGCGCGCGGATCGGACCGGATGCCGAACTGGCGCTGGTGGCCTGGCGCGAGCAGAACCTGCTGCAGGCCGACCGCCCGGTACGCGAATTCGGCTTCAAGCGGCCTTGGGCAGAGCAATGGCATGACGCCGGCCCTTGGCTCGCTGAGGCGCCGGACAAGCGCTGGCTGCTGGTGCTGGACGATGCGATGAGCCCCTGCGTGGACCCGGCCAAAGTGATCGACATCGGTGTTGCCAACAGGAATCGTTGGCAACTGCTTCCCGGTACCGCATGGAACCCGGAGTGTCACGCCGAGCGGACAGGATCGACTGCCGAAGAAGACTGAACGTTGACATGCGCCGGGGACTCATTAACCCGGCGCGAACGGGCGTCCGACCCTTCTCCGACATCAAGGTGACGAGCATGAGCGCGGATTCCCGAACCGCCCCTTCCCAGCATGCCCGTCCGTCCCCTTGATTCGGTAGCGCCGCTTGCGACATCACCACTGGCGTCTCGATTTGCCGTAACTCACCTCTGGCTGCCTGTCGCAATCGGTCTGCCGTTGTTTACGCTGCTGATGGGCTTCGGCGGCGATCAATGGGTGGCCGATCACCTGTTCCGTCTTGAAGGCAGCCACTGGGCGCTGCAGGACGCCTGGATCACCCGCAGCGTCGTGCACAAGGCCGGCAAATGGTTGAGCACGGCGGCGGCGCTGGTCGTGATCCTGCTGTGCTTCCACCACTGGCGTAAGGGTCGCGATCGCACCCTGCAATGGGCGCTGCTTTATGTCGTGATTGCCATGGCACTGGGCACCGGCGTGATCTCCCTGCTGAAGTCGCTGGTGCCGATGGAATGCCCGTGGGACCTGCTGCGCTACGGTGGCCACCAGCCTTTCATCGGTCTGTTCACCCTGCGCCCGGAAGGCATGCCAGCACAGGCCTGCTTCCCGGCAGGCCACGCCAGCGCAGGCTATGCGTGGCTCTGCCTGTACTTCTTCGCGTTGCTGTGGCGGCCGTCCTGGCGCTGGACCGGGCTCTGGATCGGCCTCGGCACCGGCCTGGTGTTCGGGATCAGCCAGCAGTTGCGGGGCGCCCATTTCCTTTCGCATGACATTGCCAGCGCGTTGATATGTTGGCTGCTTTCGTTGGGCCTGTATGTTCTGATCCACCGTCAGCTGGACCGTCCCCACCGCCAGGAGGCAAACGCATGAGTGCATCGGTCCAACGCCCCGCCCGCCTCCCCGCCCTTGCGGGTCTTCGCAACTGGCGGCCGCAGCTCTCCACGGAAGCACTGATCGCGCTGACCAGCCTGTTCTTCGCGGTGGCCGGCAACGGCCTGTTCTGGCACAGCGCGATGGCGAGCCATCCGGGCAGCCTGCGTTACGCGCTTTCGCTGCTGCTGTTGCTGCTGGGTGCGCACGGCGTGCTGCTGGGCATCCTGGTCTGGCGCTGGAATGCCAAAGTGGTAATCAGCCTGTTGCTGCTGGTGACGGCGTTCGCTGCGCACTACATGAGCCGCTACCACATCTATCTGGATGCGGACATGCTGCGCAACGTGCTGGCGACCGACCCCAAGGAGAGCCGCGAGCTGATGACCGTATCGCTGCTGTGGCCGGTGCTGCTGCTGGCCGTACTGCCGATGGTGGTGCTGTGGCGCGTGCAGCTGCGCCGACGCAGTTGGGGCCGCAGCCTGCTGTGGCGACTCGGCTTCCTGGTCGTGGCGGCGACGACCGCAGTTGGCGGTGCGCTGATCTCGTTCCAGGATGTCTCGGCGCTGATGCGCAACCAGCGCGAAGTACGCTATCTCGCTACCCCGGCCAACGTGCTGCTCGGTATGCCGCGCGCGCTGCGTGGCGACAACCCGGTGCAGCGCGCGCCGAAGCTGCCGATCGGCACCGACGCCAAGGCCACGCCACGCGCCCCGGCCAGCAAGCCGCGCCTGCTGGTGATCGTCATGGGCGAGACCGTGCGTGCACAGAACTGGGGGCTCAACGGTGGCCGCAACACCACCCCGGAGTTGGCCCAGGCACCGGTGATCAACTTCCCCGACATGCACTCCTGCGGCACCAGCACCGAAGTGTCGCTGCCGTGCCTGTTCTCGCCGTGGGGACGCCACGACTATGATGAAAAGAAGATCCGTGCACACCAGTCGCTGCTGCACGTGCTGAACCGCGCCGGCATCGCACCGTTGTGGCGTGACAACCAGTCCGGCTGCAAGGGCGTCTGCGAAGGGCTGGAGTTCCAGTCGCTGTCCGATGCGACCACGCCGGGGCTGTGCGCCGATGGCCGCTGCATGGACGAGATCCTGCTGCAGGACCTGGCCACCCAGGTGCGTGCCAAGCCCGGCGACCGCGTGGTGGTGCTGCACCAGCTGGGCAACCACGGCCCGGCCTACTTCGAGCGTTACCCGGCAGCCTTCGCGCGCTTCAAGCCAACCTGCGACACCCGTGACATCGGCCGTTGCTCTCGCGAAGAGATCACCAACAGCTATGACAACGCGGTGTTGTACACCGATCATTTCCTGAGCAAGACCATCGGCACCCTGCAGGGCATGCAGGATTACGACACGGCGATGATCTACCTGTCCGACCATGGTGAATCGCTGGGCGAGAAGGGCCTGTTCCTGCATGGCGTGCCGTATGCGATCGCTCCGGCCGAGCAGACCCGCGTACCGATGACGATGTGGTTCTCGCCGGGCTTCGCCAGCAGCCGTGGGTTGGACCTGCAGTGCGTGCGCAAGCGTTCGGCGGCGTATACCGACCACGACAACCTGTTCCCGTCGGTGCTGGGCCTGATGCAGGTCAAGACCTCGCTGTACGAGCGCGATCGCGACCTGTTCGCCAACTGCGAAGGTTGAGGGTTGTTCGGCAGGGCTTTCAGCCCTGCACCCGCGGTAGTGCCGGCCGCTGGTCGGCAGCCTCGACAGCAACAGCAACAGCAAATGCTGGCATTCCGTGGATTGGCGGGGTGGGTCCGGTGGCGGGGGACGCTGCAAGTACGTCCATGTAAGCTCGGTCGCCGCATCCATGCGGCTCACGCCCCCGCCACCGGACCCACCCCGCCTTCGACAGTTTTCCGCGCTCTGTTGGACATGCCGATGGGGTCGGATCCGTTTTCCGTAGGAAAACGGATCCGACCCCATTTTGATTGTCGATATCTGACAGATGTGTCGACCAAGGTCGACACCTACCGACAGCACATGGAATCTGTCAGAGGTGGGGCGGTGTCGGAGTGCGGGGTGTCAGCCGCATGGATGCGGCTGCCAAGCCTACACGGACGTACTTGCGGCGTCCCCGCACTCCGACACCGCCCCGCCAAATCACGGATAGTCCGCTGTTGCTTCGGCCTTCGCCGTTGCTTGAAAGCCTCTGCGGGTGCCGGGCGCCGCCCGGCCGACTTCCGCCACTTGCGGTCGCAGCCACTGCCCACTAGCCTTCGGCCGTCGTTCACCACCCAAGGACCGCCCGTGAAACACCGTCATCTCCTGCTGGCCTCGGCAATCGCCGCCGCCACGCTGGCCCTGGCCGCCTGCAAGAAGGAAGCTGCCCCAGGCACCGATACCGCCAGCAGCAGCGTCCCGGCCGGCGAAACCGCCGACCAGTTCGTGGCCCGCATCAATGCCGAATTCAAGGCCGCCTACCCGGAGATGACCTCGGCGCAGTGGCTGTCTTCCACCTACATCAACAGTGATTCCGAACGCATCGCGGCCAAGGCCAACGAGCGCTCGCTGACCCAGCTCAACAGCTGGATCGAGCAGGCCGCCAAGTTCGACGGCAAGCCGATGAGCGAGGACAGCAAGCGTGCGATCCACCTGCTGAAACTGATGTCCTCGATGCCGGCGCCGCGCGATCCGGCCAAGCTGGCCGAGCTGACCCAGATCGCCACCCGCATGGAAGGCAGCTACGGCGCTGGCAAGTACTGCACCGACGCCAACGATCCGAACTCCTGCCGCCAGCTGGGCGAGCTGGAACAGGTACTGGCGCGCAGCCGCGACTACGACAAGCAGCTTGACGCCTGGCAGGGCTGGCACAGCACCACCAAGAGCATGCGCGGCGACTACCAGAAGTTCGTCGGCCTGGTGAACGAAGGCGCCAAGGGCATGGGCTTCACCGATGCCGGCCAGATGTGGCGCAGCGGCTACGACATGCCGCCGGAGCAGATCGGCCCGGAAACCGACCGCCTGTGGGAACAGGTCAAGCCGATGTACGAGCAGCTGCACTGCTACGCGCGCGGCAAGCTGGACAAGACCTATGGCAAGGACAAGGCCGAAGTAGGCAATGGCCTGATCGCCGCGCACCTGCTGGGCAACATGTGGCAGCAGGACTGGTCGAACCTGTGGGACCAGCTGGAACCGTACCCGGGCGCCGGCAGCCTGGACATCACCGCGGCGCTGGAAAAGCAGTACCAGACCAACCTGAGCGCGGCGCTGGCCAAGGCCGGCAAGGATGCCAACGTGGCCGCGCAGTACAAGGCGCAGCGCGAGGCCGAACTGCGTACCGCCAAGCAGATGACCGAGCGCGCGCAGGACTTCTACGTGTCGCTGGGCATGCCGTCGCTGCCGCAGTCCTACTGGGAAAAGACCCAGTTCATCAAGCCTGACGACCGCGACGTGGTCTGCCACGCCAGTGCCTGGGACATGAACATGGAAGGCGACGTGCGCACCAAGATGTGCATCAAGCCGAACGAAGAGAACTTCACCACCATCTACCACGAGCTGGGCCACATCTATTACGACCTGGCCTACAACCCGCTGCCGCCGCTGTTCCAGGGCGGTGCCAACGATGGCTTCCATGAAGCGATCGGCGACACCATCGTGCTGGCGATGACGCCCAAGTACCTCAGCTCGATCGGCCTGGTCGATGCGCCGACCGAAAGCCGCGAGGCGGTCATCAACAACCAGATGCGCATGGCGCTGTCAGGCGTGTCGTTCCTGCCGTTCGGGCTGATGATCGACCGCTGGCGCTGGGGCGTGTTCGATGGCTCGATCACTGCCGACAACTACAACAAGGCCTGGTGGGACCTGAAGGCCAAGTACCAGGGCGTGGCGCCGGCCAGCACCCGTGGCGAAGAGTTCTTCGATCCGGGCGCGAAGTACCACGTGCCGGGCAACACTCCGTACACCCGCTACTTCCTGGCGCGCATCCTGCAGTTCCAGTTCTACAAGGGCCTGTGCGACGCGTCCGGCTACAAGGGCCCGCTGCATGAGTGCACCTTCTACGGCAACAAGGAAGCCGGCCAGAAGTACTGGGCGATGCTGAGCAAGGGTGCCAGCCAGCCGTGGCAGGCCACGCTGAAGGAGCTGACCGGTACCGACAAGCTCGATGCCGGCCCGATGATCGAGTACTTCACCCCGGTCAACGAGTGGCTGAAGCAGCAGAACGAAGGCCAGATGTGCGGCTGGCAGGCCAACGCGGCTCCGGCGGCGAAATGAGAAAAGGGGCGGGTCCGAAAGGATCCGCCCCTTTCCGGTAGTGCCGGCCGCTGGCCGGCAACTGCACGGTGGAAATCCGTCTGGCAGCCGGCCAGCGGCCGGCTCTACCGAAACAGCAGTCAAAGGCCAGATGTGCGGCTGGCAGGCCAGCGCGGCCCCGGCGGCGAAATGAAAAAAGGGGCGGGTCCGAAAGGATCCGCACCTTTCCGATAGTGCCGGCCGCCGGCCGGCAACTGCACGGTGGAAATCCGTCTGGCAGCCAGCCAGCGGCCGGCTCTACCGCAACAGCGGTCAGCTGTTCTTCTTCGCGGCCATCGCTGCGGCCAGCTCGGCCTTGAATTCCTCGAAGGTCTGGCCCTTCTCCCTGGCTTCGGCCTGTGCGGCATCGCGCAGCGCGTCGGAGTACATCAGGCGCACCGGCGTGCCATTGCGTTCGTGCAGCTCACCGGCCTGCATGATCAGCGCCAGCACCTGTGCGGCGCTTTCGCTGTGGCCGGCAATGCGGCCATCCATGCCCAGCACCCATTCGCCGTCGCGGCGCACGACACCGGCCAGCAGGGTGCGCTGTGCATCGCGCAGTTCCGCATGCGGCTCCACCGGCGAGGCCTGCGCGGCGGCCTTGTTGGCGGCCTGCTTTTCCTGGCGACGGCGCTGGTCGCGGCGGGTCTTGGAGCTGGTGGACATGGTGCGGTACCGCTGCGAAGGGGGGCGCAAGGATAGCGCACCCCGCCCGCAGCACCGCTTCACACCCCTCAGTCCAGCACTTTGCCGTGCCGCCAGTAGCCCATGAAGGTGATCGCGCGGCGGTCCAGCCCGCAGTCGCGCACCAGATGGCGACGGATCGCCATCACGGCCCCCGCCTCGCCCGCCACCCAGGCGTACAGCGGCCCGGTCACCCGGGTATCGGCCTGCTCCCAGAGGATCTGCGTATCGACGTCGATCTCCTCCAGCGCATCCCCGGCAGTCACGCCCGAGGTCGCTGCCAACCGCGCCTGGACCGCCTGCAGCAACCGCTGTCCGTAGGCGGCCTGCCCGCGCGGCAGCCAGACCAGCTCGGCGCTGGAGGGCGCCCTCAGGTGCACCGCATCACCGGCCTGCGCCACCTCCAGCAGCGCCAGCGTGCGCGGTGGGTCGACCATGGCCGCCAGCTCCTCGAGGATGCCGGCCACCGCAGGCAACGCGGTTTCATCGGCCACCAGCAGCACCTGGCCGACACCGGCCGGTGGCTTCCACTCCCAGCCCTCGCTGCTCCCGGCACAGTCGGCGTCCGGGGCCAGCAGCACCACGCGGTCGCCAGGGCGGGCGTGCATGGCCCAGCGCGAGGCGGGGCCGGTTTCGCCATGGATGACGAAATCGACGTCGACCTCGCCCTGCTCGGCGCGCAACTGGCGGATGGTGTAGGTACGCATCGGCGGGCGCTTGTCGTCCGGCAGGGCCCGGTAGCGTGGGTACCAGTCTTCACCGCTGGGGACCTGCGGCACCTCCTGGCCGGGCAAGGGGAAGAACACCTTGATGCGCTGGTCAGGGCCTTCGGTCTTCATCCGCGCCACGTCGGCACCGGTGAACACCATGCGGTCCAGGGAAGGGGAAAGAACGCGGCGCTCCTTCAGCGCCACCTCGAACAGGCGGTAGGTCTGCTGCGCAGCCATGGGGAACCTCATGCAACGACATCGGATTGGCTGGCTGTCGTGCATCCACGCACCGGCTGGCTGGAGTGCCCAGCCTAGTCCGGTCGTTCCTCTTCGCAAGCGTTGCGGGCAAAGCGGCCGGCCCTACCCCTGCGCGCTGCTCAATGGCCCGTGCAGGCCGCCTGTGCCGCGCGTTCACGCTGGTGTTCCCAGTACCAGAACACGAAGCCGGCGGCGAAGAACGCGGCCTGCCCCAGCGCCAGGTGCAGCGGGCTGGCGCTGAGCAGCGGCGACACCACGCCGGCCACCACCGTGCTGATCATCAGCTGCACGAAGGCCTGCAGCGACGAGGCCAGGCCGCGCTGATGCGGGTACATGTCCAGCACCGCCAGCGCCAGGATCGGGAAGATCAATGCCATGCCCATGCCGCCCAGGAAGATCGGCAGCACCGCCCACGGCAGCACGAACTGCGGCGACAGCGCCACGTAGCCGACATTCAGCAGCACCGACAGCGCACACAGGCCGAAACCAATGGACACCTGGCGGGTGGGCGTGGTGTGCCCGGCCATGCGCCCGGACAGGAACGAGCCGGTGGTCATGCCGCCGATGGTGGGGATGAACAGCCAGGCAAAACCACCCTCGCCCAGATGCAGGTGCTGCATCACGAACACCGGCGCCGAGGAGATGTACAGGAAAATGCCGCCGAAACCGATGCTGCCGGCCAGCGCCAGGCGCAGGAACCGCGGGTTGAAACCGATGCGCACGTAATCACGCAGCAGCACGCGCGGTGACAACGGCACCCGTGCCTCCACCGGATGGGTTTCCGGCAGGTAGCGTGCGGTGGCCGCCAGCAGGAGCAGCGCAAACATCACCAGGAACCAGAAAATCAGTGGCCAGCCGGCGCCACTGAGCAGGATCCAGCCGCCGATGATCGGTGCGATGGCCGGAGCGATGCCGAACAGCATCGATACCTGGCTCATCAGGCGCTGCGCGTCGTGTCCGTGGTACAGGTCGCGGATCACCGCGCGGCCGACGATCATGCCGACGCCCGCTGACAGGCCCTGCAGCGCGCGGAACGCCAGCAGCGTGGTCAGGTCGGTGGACAGCGCGCAGCCGACCGAAGCGCCGACGAACACCACCAGGCCACCGAGAATCACCCGCTTGCGGCCCCAGGCGTCGGACAGCGGGCCGTGCGCAAGGCTCATCAGGCCGTAGAACAGCAGGTACACGCTGATGGTCTGCTGCACCGCCACCTCGTCCACAGCCAGGCGCTGGGCCAGCTGCGGGAACGCCGGGAAGATGGTGTCGATCGAGAACGGACCGAACATGGCCAGGCCGGCGAGCAGCAGGGCCATGCGGCGGGTGGAGGGAGCAACAGCGGCGGTCATGGGAAAGGCGTCCGGCAGGGCCATGCGCGGCACGCACGGCGGGCGCCGGTCCCCTGCAGCAGGGACGGCGCCAGATGAATTCGGGTATCCGCCCATCATAGGTGGGGATTGCGCCTGATGCCATGCAGCAGTGCACAAAACGCACGGACGGGCCATCGGCCATTCAGGCGCGGCCTCCAGGACCGAAGGCGGCCGCCGCGCCCGCAACGGGCTATAATCGGCGGGCAACACGGTGGGAGAAGCGGAATACCGCTGCCGAAGGCGCAACGCCCGTAATCGCTCAGGCCCGATACCACCCGTAACACAACTCTGGAGAGACCGGTTCGATCCGGCGCCGAAGGGGCACGAAGCTGCGGTCCGCCGCGCTTTTAAACTCTCAGGCAAAAGGACAGAGGGGCGCCCCGCAGACCGCCGACCGGCGGCTTGTGCCCGTGCGTGTGCCCTTTCCTGACGGATCCTTCGCCATGTCCCAGAACACCCCTTCCCTGCGTGAGCTCGAGCACCACAACGCGTTCGTCGAGCGCCACATCGGCCCCAACGACGCCGAGATCGCGCAGATGCTCGACGTCGTCGGCCACGCGTCGCTGGATGCGATGACCGACGCCATCGTGCCGGCCAAGATCAAGTCGCCGGCACCGCTGGCACTGCCGGAGTCGATGACCGAAGTGCAGGCACTGGCGAAGATCCGTGCGATCGCCGACAAGAACACCGTGCTGCGCAGCTTCATCGGCCAGGGTTACTACGGTACCCACACGCCGAACGTGATCCTGCGCAACATCCTGGAAAACCCGGCGTGGTACACCGCCTACACCCCGTACCAGGCGGAAATCTCGCAGGGCCGCATGGAAGCGCTGATCAACTTCCAGACCCTGTGCGCCGACCTGACCGGCATGGAAATCGCCAACGCCTCGCTGCTGGACGAAGCCACCGCCGCCGCCGAAGCGATGACCCTGGCCAAGCGTTCGGCCAAGTCGAAGTCGGACACCTTCTTCGTGCACGACGCCGTGCACCCGCAGACCCTGGAACTGCTGCGTACCCGCGCCGAGCCCATGGGCATCGTGCTGCGCGTCGGCACCCCGGCCGAAGCGCTGGAAGCAGAAGCCTTCGGCCTGCTGCTGCAGTATCCGGACACCTTCGGCCAGGTCGGCGACTACAAGGCGCTGGTCGATGCCGTGCACGCACGCGGCGGCCTGGTGGCCGTGGCCACCGACCTGCTGGCCCTGACCCTGCTGGCTGCCCCGGGCGAATGGGGCGCGGACATCGTGGTCGGCAACAGCCAGCGTTTCGGCGTGCCGTTCGGCTTCGGTGGCCCGCACGCCGCCTTCATGGCCTGCCGTGACGCCTACAAGCGCTCGATGCCAGGCCGCCTGATCGGCGTTTCGATCGATGCCCAGGGCAACCCGGCCTACCGCCTGACCCTGCAGACCCGCGAACAGCACATCCGCCGCGAGAAGGCCACCTCCAACATCTGTACCGCGCAGGTGCTGCTGGCGGTGATGGCCTCGATGTACGCCGTTTACCACGGCCCGGAAGGCCTGACCCGCATTGCCCGCCGCACCCATCGACTGGCCTCGATCCTGGCCGCAGCGCTGCGCAATGCCGGCGTGCAGGTCGGTGGCGACTTCTTCGACACCCTGCACGTCACCGGCGTGCATGCCGATGAAATCCATGCCAAGGCACGCGCCGCCGGTTACAACCTGCGCGCGATCGACAGCGACTCGGTCGGCATCAGTCTGGACGAGACCACCACCCGCGCCGACATCGTCGCCGTGGCTGCGGTGTTCGGTGCCTCGCTGGACGTCGACGCGCTGGATGCCAGCACCGCCGACGCGCTGCCGGCCGGCCTGCTGCGCCAGTCCGCGTTCCTGACCCACCCGGTGTTCAACACCCACCACAGCGAGCACGAACTGCTGCGTTACCTGCGTTCGCTGGCCGACAAGGACCTGGCGATGGACCGCACGATGATCCCGCTGGGTTCGTGCACCATGAAGCTCAACGCCACCGCCGAGATGATCCCGGTGACCTGGCCGGAGTTCTCGCAGATCCACCCGCTGGTGCCGGCCGACCAGGCGCTGGGCTACAAGGAACTGATCGACACGCTGGAAGCGATGCTGGTCGAATGCACCGGCTACGACGCGGTCAGCCTGCAGCCGAACTCCGGCGCACAGGGCGAGTACGCCGGCCTGCTGGCGATCCGCGCCTACCACCGCTCGCGCGGCGAAGGCCACCGCGACATCTGCCTGATCCCGGATTCGGCGCACGGCACCAACCCGGCCTCGGCGCAGATGTGCGGCATGAAGGTGGTGGTCACCAAGACCGATGCCAACGGCAACGTCGATGTGGAAGACATCCGCCTCAACGCCGAGAAGTACAGCGACCGCCTGGCCGCGATCATGATGACCTACCCGTCCACGCACGGCGTGTTCGAGGAAGAGGTGGTCGAGATCTGCGAGATCATCCACCAGCACGGCGGCCAGGTGTACACCGACGGCGCCAACATGAACGCCCTGGTCGGCGTGGCCAAGCCCGGCAAATGGGGTTCGGACGTTTCGCACCTGAACCTGCACAAGACCTTCTGCATCCCGCACGGCGGCGGCGGCCCGGGCGTCGGCCCGTGCGCGGTCAAGGAGCACCTGGCCCCGTTCCTGCCGGGCAAGCTGGGTGACAACGGCCCGGTCGGCATGGTCAGCGCCGCCAGCTTCGGCAGCGCCTCGATCCTGCCGATCAGCTGGATGTACATCGCGATGATGGGCCGCGAAGGCCTGCGCAAGGCCACCCAGGTCGCGCAGCTCAACGCCAACTACATCGCCAAGCGCCTGGCCCCGCACTTCAAGACCCTGTACACCGGCCGCAACGGCCTGGTGGCACACGAGTGCATCCTCGACGTACGCCCGCTGGAGAAGACCAGCGGCATCGGCGCCGAGGACGTCGCCAAGCGCCTGATCGACTTCGGCTTCCACGCCCCGACCCTGAGCTTCCCGGTGGCCGGCACGCTGATGGTCGAACCGACCGAGAGCGAATCGCTGCACGAGCTGGACCGCTTCATCGACGCGATGATCCAGATCCGCGAGGAGATCACCGCGATCGAAGACGGCCGCCTGGACCGCGAGGACAACCCGCTGAAGAACGCGCCGCACACCGCCACCGCGGTGACCGCCAGCGAGTGGACCCACGCCTACCCGCGCGAACTGGCTGCCTTCCCGCTGGCCAGCCTGAAGCAGAGCAAGTACTGGCCGCCGGTGGCACGCGTCGACAACGTGTACGGCGACAAGAACGTGATGTGTGCCTGCATCCCGGTCGATGCCTACAAGGATGATGAAGTCGAGGCTTGATTCCTCGCGGCATCGGTAAAGAGAACGGCCCGCGCAAGCGGGCCGTTCTCATTGTGCATCACGGGTCCGGCATCTGCCCCAGGCTCAACTGCCACGACACGCCGAAGCGATCCTGCACCCAGCCGTAGCGGTTGCTGAAGTCATAGTCGCCCACCGGCATCAGCCAGTGGCCGCCCTCGCCCAGCACGCGCGCGGCGCGCTCGAACTGCTCGGCGCCGGAGCACTCGACGAACAGCGAGATCGACGGGCTGAAGGTGAAATCGTGCACGTCCAGGCTGTCAAAGCACAGGTAGTGGGTGCCACCGAGCAGGAAGATGGCCTGTCGGACCTGCCCGGGCACGCCGGCACCGGCGCCGTCCGGATGGCGCTGCATTGCCAGCAGGCGGAAATCGGCGAAGGCCTCGGCGTACAGGGCCAGCGCGGCCTCGGCCTGGCCGGTAAACATCAGGAAGGGGCGACTGCGCAGCATGCGGTACTCCCGGTCGACGGGCCGATGACGGCCCACACGATCAGGATGGCACGGCAGATGTGCAGCCCCCGTGGTAGTGCCGGCCGCTGGCCGGCAGCTTCAGTCACGCCTCGCGCATGCGCCGTGCGATGGCGCTGCCGGCGGCGATCGTGGCGGTCAGCGCCACCATCGACAGGAACTGCAGGCGGGTGTGCGACTCGCTCAGCAGCAGGCCGAAGATCAGCGCCAGGATCGCCAGCGCGCAGCAGGTCAGCCACGGGAAGCCCGCCATGCGGAACGGCAGCCGGGTACCCAGGCGATCTGCGCGGCGGCGCAACACCAGTTGCGAGACCAGCGACAGCGTCCACACCAGCAGGCAGGTGGAACCGACGATGTTCAGCAGCACCGGCAGCACCCGGTCCGGGAACAGCAGTTCCATCACCGTGGCGGCGAAACCGAACAGCACGCTGGCCAGCACGGCAATCACCGGCACCTGGCGCGGATCGGTCCAGCCCAGCACGGCCGGGGCTTCGCGGCGCTGCGCCAGTGAATACATCATGCGCGAGGCGCCGTAGAGGTTGGCATTGAGTGCCGACAGCAGCGCGATCACCGCGATCAGGGTGATGGCGGTGCCGGCGCCCGGAATACGGGCAATGTCCAGCACGGCGGCGAACGGCGACTTCAACGCTTCGCTGGTCCACGGCACGACGGCGATGATCACGCTCAGCGAGCCGATGTAGAACACCAGGATGCGCCACGCCACGGTGCGGATGGCACGGGCGATGCTGCGCTCCGGATCTTCGGTCTCCGCCGCCGCAACGGCCACGATCTCGGTGCCACCGAAGGCAAAAACGACAACCAGCAGTGCAGCGCCAATACCCGCCAGGCCCTTCGGCGCGAAGCCACCATGCTCGGTGAAGTTGCTCAGGCCCGGCGAGGTCACCTGCGGCAGCCAGCCCATCAGCAGCGCCACGCCGATGGCGATGAAGGCCAGGATCGCCGCCACCTTGAGGATGGCGAACCAGAATTCGAACTCGCCGAAGTTCTTCACCCCGAGCAGGTTGATCGCGGTGAAGAACAGCATGAAGGCCAGCGCCGCCATCGGTACAGGTACTGCTGGCCAGACCGTGGCCAGCAGCCCGGCCGCTCCCACCGCCTCGGCGGCGATCACGATCACCAGCTGCACCCACCACAACCAGCCGACGGTGGCACCGGCGGTGGCGCCCATGGCATCGGCGGCATAGACCGAGAACGCGCCACTGGTCGGTTTGGCCGCCGCCATTTCGCCCAGAGCGTTCATCACGATGATCACCAGCGCGCCGGCGACCAGATACGACACCAGGACCGCCGGACCGGCCGCCTGCACACCCACGCCCGAGCCGAGGAACAGGCCGGCGCCGATGGCGCTGCCCAGGCCCATCATGATCAGCTGGCGGGGCTTGAGCGAATGTCCGAGGCGGGACGGCGAAGCGGTCGGAATCGAGTTGGGCATCGGCAGGGCTGGCGGCGGGCTACAGGGGCGACACCTTACCCTGTCCCATGCCCGCGGGGATAGGCACAGCGCAGCAGGCGGCTCAGGCCAGTGCCGGCTCTCCGACACTGCCACCAATACGGGCACGGTAGGCACGCGGCGAGAAACCGGTTTCAGCCTTGAACTTGCGGGTAAAGGCGCTCTGGTCGCTGAAACCGCAGGCCTGGCCGATGCTGGCGATGCTCTCGTCACCGTGCAGCAGGTGCATGGCCATCTGGATCCGCAGCCGGGTCAGCACCTGCTGCGGGGTCATCTGGAACACCTTGCGGAAGCTGCGCTCCAGCTTGGACAGCGAAAAGCCGGTGATGTCCAGCAGGGTCTGCATGCGCACGTTCTCGGCGTAGTGCGCGTTGAGGTGGGCCAGCGCCAGCCGCAGCTGCTCGTACTGGGTACCCAGGCTGTCCTTCTGGCCAAGGTCGCGGGAAATGCCGATCAGGCCCTCGATGGCCCCATCGACCACCAGCGGACGCTTGCAGGTCAGGCACCAGCCCGGTTCGCGGTTGGCGAACAGGTGCAGCTCCATCAGGTTCTCGATCACCTCACCGGCCAGCACGCGGGCGTCCTGGTCCACGTAGTCGGCGCTCAGCCCGGTCGGGTAGATCTCCGCCGCGGTACGCCCGATCACGTCCTTGCGGGCGCGCAGGCCCAGCCGCCGCAGCATGGTCTGGTTGACGTGGGTGTAACGCCCCTGAAGGTCCTTGATGAAGAACAGCACATCCGGGATGGCGTCGAACAGGGCTTCGATGTCGGCGGGCTCGACTCGCATGGAACAAGCATACCCGAGCCTGCTTTTGCCTGTACGTTCACCTTTGCCGGACCTCGGTTTAACGGGCCCGGTTCCAGTGTCGTGGTTCTCTTTGAGCATCCGGAGCCAACGTCAATGGCCGCCAGCAAGCCGACCGGCAAGCGCGCAACCACCCACGCCGAGAACCACCACCGCGGCAACGGCGATGAACTGCACCAGCAGGCCGGGGGCAGTCATCCGGCGATGACCACCGATCAGGGCATCCCGGTGGCAGACAACCAGAACTCCCTGCGCCAGGGACCTCGGGGGCCTACGCTGCTGGAGGACTTCATCCTGCGCGAGAAGATCACCCACTTCGACCATGAGCGCATTCCCGAGCGCATCGTGCACGCCCGCGGCAGCGCTGCGCATGGCTACTTCGAGTTGACCCGATCACTGAAGGCGCATACCCGCGCGCGCATCCTGACCGAGGTTGGCGTGAAGACACCCGTGTTCACCCGCTTCTCGACCGTGGCCGGTGGCGCAGGTTCGGTGGACACCCCGCGCGACGTGCGCGGCTTCGCGGTGAAGTTCTATACCAGGGAGGGCAACTGGGACCTGGTCGGCAACAACATCCCGGTGTTCTTCATCCAGGACGCCATGAAATTCCCGGACCTGGTGCACGCGGTGAAGATGGAACCGGACCGTGCCTTCCCGCAGGCCGCGTCGGCCCATGACACGTTCTGGGACTTCATTTCGCTGATGCCCGAATCGATGCACATGATCATGTGGGCGATGAGCGACCGCGCCATACCGCGTTCGCTGCGGATGATCGAAGGCTTCGGTGTGCACAGCTTCCGCCTGCTGAACGAGGCCGGCGAGTCAACGTTCGTCAAGTTCCACTGGCGGCCCAAGCTGGGTATCCAGTCCACGGTCTGGGACGAAGCGCTGAAGCTGCAGTCGGCCGACAATGACTTCCATCGCCGTGACCTGTTCGAGGCCATCCAGCGCGGCGACTTCCCGGAATGGGAACTGGCGGTGCAGTTGTTCACCGAAGAAGACGCCGACGCATTCCCGTTCGATCATCTGGACCCGACCAAGATCATTCCCGAATCGCTGGTGCCGTTGCAGGTCATCGGACGCATGGTGCTGGACCGCTGGCCGGACAACTTCTTCGCCGAGACCGAGCAGGTGGCTTTCTGCCCGGCCAACGTGCCACCGGGCATCGACTTCAGCAACGACCCGCTGCTGCAGGGGCGCCTGTTCTCCTACCTGGACACCCAGCTGCTGCGCCTGGGCGGCCCGAACTTCCACCAGATCCCGGTGAATGCGCCCAAGTGCCCGTTTGCCAATCATCAGCGCGACGGCCACATGCAGATGCAGGTTCCCAAGGGCCGGGTGGCCTACGATCCCAGTTCGCTGCAGGAGGACACCCCGCGCGAGACGCCTGCCGGATTCCGCAGCCATGCCAGCGCCGACGATGGCCGCAAGGGTCGCACCCGCGCGGAGAGTTTCGCCGACCACTACAGCCAGGCCCGCATGTTCTTCCGCAGCCTCGAAAAGCCGGAGCAGGCGCACCTGGCATCGGCGCTGGTGTTCGAGTTGTCCAAGGTGGAAACGCTGAAGGTGCGGGTACGCACCGTCAGTCACCTGCGCAACATCGATGACTCACTGGCGCAGCGCGTGGCCGATGGTCTGGCGTTGCCTGCACTGCCCGACCCGGCGCCGACCGCTACCCCAGTGCGGGACATGCCCCCCGCCCCCGAAGTGCGGGTGATCGGTCGCAACAAACCCACCCTGCAAGGGCGCTGCATCGGCATCCTGTTCGATGAGGGTTCTGATGCCCGGATCATTGCCAGCCTGAGCAAGGCAGCCAGGAAAGCAGGTGCGGATGTGAAGCTGGTCGCCCCCAGAGTGGGTGGCGCCACGCTCAGCGATGGCGCGCTGCAGGCGGCGGATGGGCAACTGGCGGGCACCCCGTCGGCCGTGTTCGATGCAGTAGCCGTGGTGCTCAGCCCGGAAGCGGCGAAGGCCTTGTCGAAAGAGAGTGCAGCCATCGAATTCGTCAGCCAGGCGTGGGCGCACCTGAAGGCCATCGCCAGCGATGCGGGCGGCCAGACGCTGCTGAAGGCGGCAAGGGTCGGCAACGACGCCGGCATCGTCGAAGCGGAAGACGCCAAGGCATTCCTGGCGGCGGCCGCCACCCGCCAGTGGGCGCGCGAACCCAAGCTGCGCCTGCTGGCCTGACTACAACAACAGGAGAACTGTCATGCCCCGTGGTGACAAATCCGCATACTCCGATAAACAAAAGCGCCAGGCCGAGCACATCGAGGAAAGCGAGCGCGAGCGCGGTGCCAGCGAAGGCACTGCCGAGCGCATTGCCTGGGCGACCGTGAACAAGCAGGATGGTGGTGGCAAGCGTAGCGGCAGCGCGCGCAAGGGTACGAAGAAGGCGACCAGCAAGAAGGCTGCCAAGAAGGCGCCTGCCAGGAAGTCGGGCACAAAGAAGGCCACGACCAAGACGACGGCGGCGAAGAAGGCACCGGCTCGCAAGACAGCCACAAAGAAGACCGCAAAGAAGACAGCGGCCAAGAAGGCCGGTACAGCCGCCTCGCGCAGTGCTGCAGCGAAGAAGGCGGCGAAGACACGTGCGGCGAAGAAGACCGTGCGCAAGGTGGCGGCGAAGAAGGCCGCGCGTACCCGCGCGCGCGGCTGAGTCCTTCGATCAGGGCGACAGCGTCCTCATCCACGCGGCAACTTCGGCTGCGGCTGCGTCAGCGCGTGCCTGCAGCAGCAGATGCGGCCCTTCCAGCGAAACATGCCGGGCATCCGGCAAAAGGGCCTGCAGTTCTGCCACGCTGGGCGGCCACAGCAGGCGGTCATGGCACGCGTGCAGGCACAGCGTCGGCACGTCGATTGCCGGCAGCAATGCGCGTACGTCGACGCGCAGGGTCGCTGCGGCGCGTTGCCGCAGTGTGGCCGCCGGAATCCGGGCCAGCGCATCGCGCAGCATCGACAGGTGCTCGCGGGTGCGCCACCGCCCCAGCAGAAGGCGCGCCAGCAACGCCACGGGAGGCAGAGGCCAGGCCGGCGTCAGCAGGGCTGCGCTGGCTGCCGGCAATGGCACCGGCCGACACGCAAAGGTCGCGGCAAGCACCAGTCCGCGCAGCCCGGCGGGCTGTCGCGTGGCCAGTTCAACCGCCAACGGGCCCGAGAAGGACTCGGCAAGCAGGATGAAGGGATGGCCGGGCAGCTGCGACCACAGCCGTTGGGCCAGCGTGGCGTGATCCTGCCCTCCCTGCGCAGGCAGCGTAATCGCCTGCGTCGTCAGCCCATGAGCCTGGAGTGCTGACAGAAACGGGATCGACAGCCTGCCGGAGCCATCCAGCCCGGGCAGCATCAGCACGTGCTGCGGCGTGGGTGATGCTGAATCACAGCCCGGCTTTTCCTCGCTCCCGATTCCCATGTCACCTCCTTTGCTGGCAAGCATCGCCCACATCGGCAGGCAGCGGAACCTCCGCTCCGGCTCTCCTGCTGCTTTGCCGGTCAAGGTTGAGCGATACTCCCCGCTCTGCCGCGGGACGCGGCTGCCAAGGAGAGCCTCTGATGCGATGGACCTACGCGCTGGCCATGATGGCCATGATGCTGCCACTGAACAGTTCCGCCAACGATGGCTGGATAAACGGGGCAGGCAAGGCGATGCCGGAGACCGATGCCATGAAATCCAGCGGTGGCTTTGCGGCATCGCTGCTGGTCACCTCCGATGCCGACTGGCAGGCCAAGTGGGAGACCCCGCCAGAGACCACTCCCGGTTTTACCCAGGCCGACGAAGTCCACCCGGGCGGTGAATTGTTCCTGCTGACATTCCTGTCCAACCCGCAACTGGATGAGAACCGCGTACCCAAGGTGCACTGCGATCTGCGCATGCTGCGCCCGGACGGCAGTACCAGCATCGACGAACGCGATGTTCCCTGTTTCACCGCTGCCCTGCCCGGCCCGCCAACCCTGTTGTACATGACCAACCTGCACCTGAAGTTCGTGGCCGAGGCCAGTGATCCGAAAGGCACGTGGACTGCGCAGGTGGTGGTCAGGGATCTGCTGCGGAATGTGAGCCTGCCTCTGCAGGCTCACTTCGACGTCCGTTGAACGGAGGCATGCGGATGAAGATGCGGCGATTACTGAGCTGGACCGGTCTTGCGCTTTGCGTGGTCTACCTGCTGTTGACCGCATGGCTGGTTCACGGCGCGCAGTCGGATGCGGACCCGAAGGGGGCCTATATCCTGATGTCGCTCCCCATCACCCTGCAGTCTGCTGCACTCGATGCCATCGGCGCAGGCAGCCTGCTGTACGGCAAACCCTGGTCGACCGCGTATGCAGTACTGGTTCCGCCAACACTGCTGTTGCTGTACGCAGCCGGCTGGCTGATCGAACGCGCCGCGCGCGGCCGCTAGCCAGCGGCACCGACCGGTTGCGTGCATGCGGTGCCCTGCATGCGGGGCATCACATGCAGAGCGTCATCCAACATCCAGTCGCAGGTTGCTTACGCCGCCTGCGCAGGCACGATGGGCATGCGCGCGCCCTGCTCCACCTTGAACACCGCCACCGACGTGGTCAGCGCATGCGCCTGTTCCTCCAGCGCGCGGCTGGCGGCGGTGGCTTCTTCCACCAGCGCAGCGTTCTGCTGGGTCACCTGGTCCATCTGCACCACCACCTGGTTGACCTGCTCGATACCGGCGGCCTGTTCCTTGCTGGCCGCTGCGATGTCGCTCATCAGCTGCGTGGTGCGCGAGCTGGCCTGGGCCACGCGGGCGATCGCGGCTTCCGATTCAACGGTCACCGCCAGGCCACTCTTCACCTTGGCAGCAGCGTCTTCGATCAGCTCCTTGATCTCCTTGGCGGCGACACCGGCACGCTGTGCGAGCGTACGTACCTCGCTGGCGACCACGGCAAAACCACGGCCCTGCTCACCTGCACGCGCGGCTTCAACCGCAGCATTCAGCGCCAGGATGTTGGTCTGGAACGCGATGCCGTCGATCACGGTGGAGATTTCCGAGATGCGTGCCGAGGACTGATCGATCTCACCCATCACCGACGCCATCTGCGCCATCGCCTGCTCGGTTTCGCGTACGGCGGCACCGGCGGCATGCGCTTCACTGTCGGCCTGACGAGCGAGCTCGGCATTCTGGCGCACAGTCGAGGTCAGTTCCTCCATCGATGCGGCGGCTTCTTCCAGGTTGGCGGCCTGCTGCTCGGTGCGGCGCGACAGGTCGTTGTTGCCGGCAGCCAGTTCCTGCGCCGCGTTGTTGATGCTGTCGGCGGCCACCTGGATGCCACGCACGATGCCGGTCAGCTGCGCGGTGGTGGTGTTGGCGTCGTCACGCATGCGGGCGAATACACCGTCGTACTCGCCGTCCATGCGTGCAGTCAGGTCGCCGTGCGAGATCGCACGCAGCACATCGGAGACATCAGCGATGCTGGCCTGCGAACTGGCCATCATGCCGTTGAGGTGCTCGACCATCGCCTTGAACTGGAACTGGAACGCAGCGGCGTCGCCACGCATGCTGAAATCACCGGCGCGCGCGGCCCGGGCCAGTGCATCGATCTGCGCGTTGATCGCCATCAGGCTCTGCTTCACTGCGGCCAGGGTGCGGGTCAGCGTACCCTTCTCGCCCGGGTAGTCCGGCAGGTCGCGGCTGAGGTCACCGATGGCGTAACGCTGCATCACTTCAGCCATCAGCAGCTCCACCTGCACGTGCGATTCGACCAGGCTGTTGGTGGCCTGCACCATGCGGCCGAAATCGCCGGGGAAGGCGCTGGCGTCCATGCGGTAGCGGATCGCACCCGCCTCGTGCTGTTCGGCCATCTGCAGCTGTGCGCCGATCGCCGCCTGCACGCTCTGCCGCACGCTGGCCATGGCTTCACCCAGCTGGGTCAGTTCATCGCGGCCGCCAAGGCGGAACTCCTGGTCCAGCTGGCCCTTGGACAGGCGTTCGGCCACGTTCACCGCGCGGGCCAACGGGCCGGTCAGGCTGCGCCCGATCATCACCGAGGCACCGATGCCCACCAGCAGCGCGACGCCGCCCAGCACCAGCAGCTGCAGCAGGCTGCGCTCGCCCAGGCGGATCGCCTCGGCGGCCGCCTCACGGCTTTCCTTCTCTTCGAAGTCCACGCCATCGGACAGCGCCTTGTTCCAGCCGTTGGCGGCTTCCTGCACCGGGCCCAGGGTCAGCGCCACGGCGCCCGGGTAGTCGCCCTGCTCCATGAGTTCGCTGGTCTGCTTGTTGAGCGGACGCGCGATGGCACGCTTGGCGGCGATGGTTTCGGCAATGGCCTTGCCCTCGGCGTCGCTGGGCAGCGCCTGGTAGGCCGTCCAACTGGCCTCATAGCGCTTGACCAGATCGGCGATGCGCTGCTCATCATGGCCACGGTCATCGCCCTGGCGGATCAGCATCTCGCGGCGAACGACCATCATCTGGTTGTTGGCATCGAGCATCTGCGACAACAGGCGCACCTTGGCCACGCTGACATCGACCACCTGCTGCATCGCGCGCTTCTGCACGACACTGGCGGTGGCGCCGGTGGCCACCACGGCCGCAACCAACAGCAGCAACAGGCCAAAGCCCAGCCCAAGACGCCAGGCAACCCTGACATTCCTCAAGTAGTTCATCGGTACATCCAAAACGGGGGGATGTGGCGTTATCGGCGGCCCGCCAGGCAATCTTGATCGCCAACCGCCAACGGCGTGGGGCACCATTCACCTTGGTGAGCCCTTGGCCGGCGGCACCCGCGCGGGGACGGTGGCGCAACGACCCGACTGCTCATGCAGACGTCAGATCTCTTTCACGGCGGCTCGGCGCGGCCTGCAGGCAAGGTGGTGGCGTCATCTGCTGGAGTTCCCAATGCCATTACCCGTGTACCGATCCACCCTGCTCGCTCTCTCGCTGCTGGCATCGCCGGCGTTCGCGCAGGCACCGCCGCCTGGACTGCCCGCCCCCATCGCCGAGAAGGCCGGACCGGACACCGCAGCACGTTCCGCCCTGCATGCCCAGGTGCTGCTGGATCGCGCGAATTTCTCGCCCGGCCAGATCGACGGTGAAGTGGGCAGCAACCAGCGGCGCGCGGTGTCGGGTTTCCAGGCAGCGCACGGCCTGACCGTCACCGGTGAACTGGACGACGCGACCTGGCAGGCCCTGCAGGCTGATACGGTCACCCCCCTGGCCAGCTACACGCTGACCAGCGAGGATGTCGCCGGGCCGTTCCAGGCGGTGCCGAAGGGCCCCGCCGCACAGGCCAAACTGAAATCGCTGGGCTTCAACAACGTCGAAGAGTCGCTGGGCGAACGCTTCCACGCATCCCCTGAGCTGTTGAAGCTGCTCAATCCGGGCGTGGATCTGAGCAAGGCGGGCAACCGCATCCAGGTGCCCAATATCGCACCATCGCCGCTACCGAAGGCGGCCAAGGTGGTCGTCGACAAGTCCGATTCCAGCCTGCAGCTGCTGGATGCGCAAGGCAAGGTGATCGCTCAGGTGCCGGTTTCCTCCGGCAGCCAGCATGATCCGCTGCCGATCGGCGAATGGAAGATCCTGGGCGTGTATCGCGACCCGCCGTTCCACTACAACCCCAAGCTGTTCTGGGATGCGCGCAAGGGCGAAAAGAAGGCGACACTGCCGCCGGGCCCGAACAATCCAGTCGGCCGGGTCTGGATCGACCTGTCCAAGCCACACTACGGCCTGCATGGCACGCCCGAGCCCGGCCATGTCGGCAAGACCGAGTCACATGGTTGCGTGCGCATGACCAACTGGGATGCGCTGCGCGTGGCCGATGCGGTGGATACCTCCGTCCCCGTGGTGATGCAGGAGTGAGCCGATGCGTCTTTCGCAGCTGATCGTGCTGGGCGTGCTGCTGGGACTGGGGGCCGGCTGGTGGCTGCGCCGCGATGCAGGCGAGCCGGTAGCCGCCTCGCTGCCGGAAGCACAACCGGCAGCCGCTGTGGCGCCGGCCAAGGGATCGGTAGCGCCGCTCGACACGGCCCCTGCCCCCGCCGCCATCGCACCGTCAGCCGCGCGGACTGCGGATGCGCCGTCGGGTCTGCTGCTGCCGGTACAGGGCGTCCTGGCCTCCCAGCTGCGCGACACGTTCACCGATGCGCGTAGCGAAGGCCGCGTGCACGATGCCATCGACATCATGGCCACCGCCGGTACGCCGGTGCTGGCAGTGGCCGATGGCACGGTGGAAAAACTGTTCAACAGCGAGCGCGGTGGCCTGACGATCTACCAGTTCGAGCCCAGCGGACGCTGGTGCTACTACTACGCGCACCTGCAGCGCTATGCCGACGGCCTGACCGAAAAGCAGGTGATCAGGCGCGGGGAGGTGATCGGTTACGTGGGCAGTACCGGCAACGCCAGCGCTGAGGCTCCGCATCTGCACTTTGAAGTGCACGTGCTGGGGCCGGAGAAGCAGTGGTGGAAGGGGGAATCGATCAATCCGTATCCACTGCTGAATCCGCCTGCTTCGAAGCCCGGTGCTGCCAGCGCCGCAAAGTGAACGTGAACACCGCCAAGGCAGCTCCTGGAATCAGCAGGAGCAGTGCCGCCACTTTCCAGAAGAAGAACGGCCACAACCAGACATAATCCAGGTCAGTCAGCTTCAACAGGTCCAGTGGCGGCTGCAGCTCGACGGTGGCCGCGCGATCGGCCAGCGCCGGGTCCACCTCCAGCACGGTTAGCCGCACCCATGAGCGGCCGCGTGGCAATGCATCGCCGCGACCATAGCCGAAGTAGGACGCCATGAGGCCGCTGGACTCAACCGAAGCCAGCCCACGATTGATGCCCTGTCCGGCCACTCCCGAACGCTCCCCTGCGCGGAAGTCTCCATGATCGGTCGGAGTTTCGATGCGCAGCAGCACCTCGGGGTCAGCCTCTGTACCGTCTGCGGCATAGCGCAGGCGCAGCCGCAGTTGGTCATCGATGAGGCGGTAGACGGTGAACTAGGCGGTTGCGCCAGGGCTCAGCACCAACGGCACCGTCTGCGTGCGCGAAGCCAGGGTATTGGCAGCCGCACCCAGCACCAGTACCAGGCAGGCGATGCCCCACAGGCTCCACAACACCCACAGGGTGACCCGTATCACCGTCGTGCCCTTCACGCTGACATCCTGGTCATCGCGTCGCTTCCCCGCTGGCCCTGGCGACACAGTAACGAAAAAGCCCCGCTTGCGCGGGGCTTTTCCTGTCACCTACGCCGGGCAGCGCCCGGCGCTACCTCAGGCGAACGGATCCTGCAGGACCATGGTGTGGTCGCGGTCCGGGCCGGTGGAGACGATGCTGATCGGGCAACCGGCCAGCTCTTCCAGCGAACGCAGGTAGGCACGTGCGGCCGGCGGCAGGTCGTCCCAGTTGGTGATGCCGTGGGTGTTCTCGCTCCAGCCCGGGAACTCCAGGTACACCGGGGTGCAGTCTTCCCAGCCCTGCGCGTCCAGCGGCGCGTACTCGGTGCGCTTGCCGTTGTATTCGTACGCGATGCAGACCTTCAGCTTTTCCATGCCATCCAGCACGTCCAGCTTGGTGATGCACAGGCCGCTGATGCCGTTGATGGCCACGGCGCGCTTCAGCGCGACGATGTCCATCCAGCCGCAACGCCGCGGACGGCCGGTCGAGGCACCGTACTCGGCGCCGCGGTCACGGATGCCCTGGCCGACTTCGTCGTCCAGCTCGGTCGGGAACGGGCCGCCGCCGACGCGGGTGGCGTAGGCCTTGGCGATACCCAGCACGTAGTCGATCGAATCAGCGCCGACGCCGGAACCGGCCAGCGCACCACCCACGGTGGTGTTGGAACTGGTGACGTACGGGTAGGTGCCGTGGTCAATATCCAGCAGCGCACCCTGCGCACCTTCGAACAGCACGCGCTTACCCTGCTTGCGCAGGTCGTGCAGGATGCCGGCCACGTCGGACTTCATCGGCTGCACGTATTCGCCGAAGGCCAGCGCTTCGTCGAAGGTCTTCTGGAAATCGACCGCATCGGTGTTCAGATACTTGGTCAGCACGAAGTTGTGGTAGTCCAGCGCAGTGCGCAGCAGCTCTTCCAGCTGCTTCGGATAATGCAGGTCGGCGATGCGGATGCCGCGACGCGCCACCTTGTCTTCGTAGGCCGGGCCGATGCCACGGCCGGTGGTGCCGATCGCCTTGCCACCGGCAGCGCGCTCGCGCGCCTGGTCCAGGGCGATGTGGTACGGCATGATCAGCGGCGCGGCCGGGGAGATCTTCAGGCGCGAACGCACTTCCACGCCGGAGGCTTCCAGCTCGGCGATTTCCTTCTGCAGCGCGGCCGGCGAGATCACCACGCCGTTGCCGATCAGGCACAGCGCATCGTCACGCAGGATGCCCGACGGGATCAGGTGCAGGACGGTCTTCTTGCCGTTGATGACCAGGGTGTGGCCGGCGTTGTGGCCGCCCTGGAAGCGCACGACGGCGCCGATTTCCTCAGTGAGCAGATCGACGATCTTGCCCTTGCCTTCATCGCCCCACTGGGCACCCAACACTACGACAGACTGACCCATGACGGGCTCCTCGATTTGTTGCGGCCATCGGGGCCGCGGACGGGTAAACCGTGGCGGGGCTGGCCAGCACCTGCAAGGCGGCTCCAAACGGGGAGCGGCCGGCGATGGAAGGCCCAGACACGGAAAAAGCCGAACGGGGAGGCCCGTCCGGCTTTTGTGCATTATCCGGGTTTCCGGGGTCGGATGCCACCTTTCCGACGGGTGGCTTTACCGGCCGGTCAGCCGCCCCGCCCGGTCGTGCCGGCCGCTGGCCGGCAACGCCAACCAAGGTTGGCATCCACCAGAGCCGGGCCATGCATGTGAACGCCGGCACTACCCTTTCAGTGGCGGGCCCACCACAGCAGGCTCAGGCCGGCCAGCAGCACCAGCCCACCGAAGCTGCGCAGGGCCGGGCTGGGCAGGTCCAGCAGACGTTCGGCCATGCGCTTCCAGGCGAACGGGGCGACGAACAGGAACAGGCCTTCCAGCACCGCGACCAGGCAGACAGCGGCAAACAGATCTTTCATGGGGGACTCCGGAAAAAGCACGGGGCCCGGCATATGGCCGGGCCCCGTGGGGTACTGCCCTGCGACCTCAGCGGTCGTTCTTCAGGTACTGCAGGAACGGGTCGTTCTTGTCGAGCACGATCACACCGTTGCCGTCGGTCATGGAGCCACGGTAGGCCTCCAGGCTGCGGTAGAACGCATAGAACGACGGATCGGCCGAGCCGGCCTTGCCGTAGATGCGGGCCGCCTCGGCATCGCCTTCACCGCGCAGGCGCTGGGCATCACGCTCGGCCTCGGCGATCAGCACGGTGCTGTCACGGTCGGCCTGGGCGCGAATGGTCAGCGACTGCTCCTCGCCCTCCGCGCGCAGCTTTGCGGCTTCCTGCTTGCGCTGGGCACGCATGCGCTCGTACACGTCGTTGATCACCTGGCTGTCGGTCGGCAGGTCCACCTGCTTGATGCGCAGGTCGATCATCTGCATGCCCAGGCCGGCCACCGCTTCGTTGATCCCCTTCAGCTGCTCGGCGATCAGCTCGCTGCGGTCGCCGGAGACCAGCTGCTGCAGGGTGCGCGAGTTGATCTGGTTGCGCAGCGAGTCGGTGATGATCGGTGCCAGGCGGGCGTTGGCGATGCGTGGATCGCCGCCGGTGGCACGGAAGTAGTCACCCACGTTGGAGATGTAGCCGATGGCGAAGAAGTCGACGCTGACGTCCTTCTGCTCGGCGGTGAAGTAGCGCGCCGGCGCGGTGTCGAGCACCTGGAAGCGGCGGTCGAAGACCTTCACCGTTTCCACCACCGGCACCTTGAAGTGCAGGCCCGGCTTGATGTCCGAACGCACCACCTTGCCCAGGTTCAGCACCATGGCGGTCTGGTCCTCACGGACCACGTACACCGAGCCGAGCAGGCCCAGCACCACCGCCACGATCACGGCGATCCAGATAGGACTCTTCATCGGCTGCCCTCCTCACGGCCGCTCGGTCGCCCGGTCGGGCGGCCCACCGGCCGGCCCGGATCACGGGAAGCTTCCGCCGCTGCACCCGGCAGCGACGGCATCACCACGTCCGGGTTGGCCACTGCGGCCGGAGCCGACGTGCTGGGACGGGTATCGCCGGTCATCGGCACGTAGATCAGCTGGCGGCCATCGCCACCGATCACCTTGCGGTTCTCGCTCAGCACCTGCTGCACGGTCTCCAGCCACAGGCGCTTGCGGGTCACTTCCGGGGCGTCCTTGTACTGGGCCTGCAACAGGCTGAAGCGCTGCGCGTCACCCTCGGCCTTGGACACCACGGCCTGCTTGTAGCCTTCAGCGGTGGTACGGGCGCGCGAGGCCTGGCCCCGGGCTTCCGGCACGACCTTGGCGGCGTAGGCCTGGGCTTCGTTGATCAGGCGTTCCTTGACCTGCTGGGCACCGTTGACCTCGTCGAAGGCCGGCTTCACTTCTTCCGGCGGACGGGCATCCTGCAGGGTCAGGCCGGTCACGGTCAGGCCGGTCTTGAACGCCTTCAGCAGCGCCTGCAGGCGCTCCTCGGCGGCCACGGCCAGCGGGCCACGGTTGTTCAGCACGGCGTTGAGATCGGCGCGGCCGACTTCCTCGCGTACGGCGCTCTGCGCCGACTGCTCCAGCACCTGGTTGGCATCCACGGTGCCGAACAGGTACTGCTGCGGGTCGTCGATGCGGTACTGGACGTTCAGCGAGACGTTGACGATGTTCTCGTCGCGGGTCAGCACCGGCACCTGGATCGAGAACGTCTTGATCTCGGTGGCGTTGACCTTGGTGACCGATTCGATCGGCCACGGCAGCTTGAAGTTCGGGCCGGGCTGCAGGATGCGCGAGAACTGGCCGAAGCGCAGCACCACGCCACGCTGCTGTTCGCCGATCAGCTGGAAGCTGGAGAACAGCACCAGCAGCACCACGGCTGCCACCACCCAACGCACGATGCCGCCGTCGAACAGGTCCTTCAGCGGCCCGGGCAAACCGCCCCAGCCACCACCATTGCCACCGCCGCGTGACCCGAACGGCCCGCGTCGATTGTCCTCGGGGCCTTGTCCGCCCTTGTTGCCGCCGGGTGTATTCCAGGCCATGCACGCTCCATCAAGATTTGGGCTGCGGCGCGGGCCCTTCCCGCACCGCCAGCCGTGAAACCATCACCGATCATACAAGATGGGGCGGATCGGCAGGATCGAAAGGGGGGCAACGGGGTAAGGTGGCGTTTTCCTCGAAGTCAGGCAACGCCGATGGCCCCCACCACCCCGTTCACCGCCTTCCGCATCGAAAACGACGACGCCGGCTACCGCAGCGGCCTGGTCCGGCTCGGGGTCGACGACCTCAACCCCGGCCAGGTGCTGATCCGCGCCCACTGGTCCTCGGTCAACTACAAGGACGCGCTGGCCGGTACTGGAAAAGGGAAGATCCTGCGCCGCTTCCCGCTGGTGGGCGGCATCGATGTGGCCGGCACCGTGGTCGCCAGCACCGACCCGGACTGGCGTGAAGGCGACGCGGTGCTGGCCACCGGCTGCGGCCTCAGCGAGACCCGCGACGGCGGCTACAGCCAGTACGTGCGGCTGGAATCGCGCGCGGTGATCGCCCAGCCGGCCGGGCTGACCCCACGCGAGGCGATGGTGCTGGGCACCGCCGGCTTCACTGCGGCGCTGGCCCTGCTGCGCATGCAGGACAACCGCCAGACCCCGGAACTCGGCCCGCTGGCGGTCACCGGTGCCAGCGGCGGTGTCGGTGCGCTGGCGCTGTCCATCTTCAGCCGTGCCGGCTACAGCGTGCACGCGGTCAGCGGCAAGCCGGACCAGGCAGGATTCCTGCGCAGCATCGGCGCCACCGAGGTACTGCCGCGCGACGCGCTGGCCGACACCGGCGCGCTGCAGTCGGGCCGCTTCGGGGGTGGCCTCGATAATGCCGGAGGCGCCATGCTGGCCAGCCTGCTGGCGCAGACCGTGCCCTACGGCAGCGTGGTCAGTGCCGGCCTGGCTGCCAGTCCGACGCTGGACATGACGGTGATGCCGTTCATCCTGCGCGGTGTCTCGCTGCTGGGCGTGTCCTCGGCCAATGCGCCACGCGGACTGCGTGAGGAAGTGTGGTCGCGGCTGGGGAGTGACTGGAAGCCGCAGCACCTGGACCGCATCTGCACCGCCGAAGTCGGCCTCGATGGCCTTCCTGCCGTATTCGAACGGATGCTGGCGGGCGGTTCGCTGGGTCGCACCGTGGTGCGGATCGACTGAACGTCGCAGGCAGGCGACGGACGGCAGACGTGGCCCTCCCGCCGGTAATGGGCCCGCACTACACTGCGGGCATTACATGGGGAACAACATGGCACGCATTCTGATCGTCGACGACTCACCGTCGCAGCTGTTGGGGATACAGCGCATCGTCGAGAAGCTCGGGCACCAGATCCTGACCGCCACCGATGGCGCCGCCGGGGTCGAAACCGCCAAGGCCGAGCTGCCCGACCTGGTCCTGATGGACGTGGTGATGCCCAACCTCAACGGCTTCCAGGCCACCCGTACCCTCGCCCGCGACGAGGCGACCCGGCATATCCCGGTGATCCTGGTGACCACCAAGGACCAGGACACCGACCGCATGTGGGGCATGCGCCAGGGCGCCAAGGCCTACATCACCAAGCCGTTCTCGGAGGACGAGCTGTCCGAGGTGCTGGAGCGCGTGTTCGCGGGCCAGGGCTGAGACGCGCGCGGTAGTGCCGGCCGCTGGCCGGCAACCACGCATCACCGTCCAGGGCAATGAAGTTGCCGGCCAGCGGCCGGCACTACCTTCAAATGGTCTCGCCGAACGCCTTGGCCAGATTGCGGTACGCCTTCTTCTGCGCCTCATCGGTCGCAGCCGGGGCCACGATCTCGATCTCGACGATCTGGTCGCCATCCGGGTTGCCCGGCAGGCCACGCCCGCGCAGGCGCAGCTTGCGGCCGGCATCGGAATCGGCCGGAATCTTCAACTCCACCGCGCCACCCAGGGTCGGCACGCTGATGCTGGTGCCCAGCGCGGCCTGCCACGGCGTGAGCGGCAGCGTATAGAGGATGTTGCGGCCATCGACCTCGAACTGCGGGTGGGCGGCGTATTCCACTTCCAGCAGCAGGTTGCCGCCATGGTTGCCCTGCCCTGCCAGGCGGATCACCTGGCCCGGGCGGATGCCCTTGGGCACGCGCACGTCCAGCTGCTTGCCGTTGACGGTGATGCGCAGGCTGTCGCCGCTGTAGGCCGCTTCCAGTGGCACCGACAGCTTGGCGCGGGTATCGCGGTTGGGCGCATGGCCCTGGCTGCTGAAGCCCGGACCGGCCCCCGCGCCCGCTCCACCGCGCTGGCGCGCGAACAGGCTTTCGAAGAAGTCGCTGAAGCCGCCGTTGGGGCCGCCGCCACCGAACACTTCCTCGAAATTGAAACCACCGGCGCCGCCGTAGTTCGGCGGCACGTTGAACTCCTCGCCCGGGCGATAGCCCTGCGCGCGCAGCTGGTCGTAGGCCGCGCGCTTTTCCGGATCACGCAGCGCCTCGTAGGCCTCGTTGACCGCCTTGAACTTGTCTTCGGCCCCAGCCTCCTTGCTGACGTCCGGGTGGTACTTGCGTGCCAGCCGGCGGTAGGCGGTCTTGATCTCCGCCTCGCCCGCGCTCGGTTCCACCCCCAGGGTGGCGTAGTAATCCTTGAATTCCATCCAGCTACCTCGATTCGCTTCGGCCGCGCCGGTGGCGCCGCCCCGGGTTCATTCTACGCGCCTGCGAGGCTACGCCGCCCCTCGTGCGGCCCCGGTGAGGCCGACTGATCCTGCGCAATGCGGCTGCCATCCCCGTGCGCCACGCTGTGGCTGGAAGCCCCTGCCACAACGCCGGAAGATGGGGCCTGCACACCGGGTTTCCAATGTCTTGACGCCCCTGTCCCATCCGGCCCACTAGCCTGCCCCAGCAAGGAGTTCCCATGACCATCCATGTCGGCGACCGCATTCCGGAAGTGACCCTCAAGCGCATCCGCGAGGGCATTGAAACGCTTGATACGCATTCGTTGTTCGAGGCGCGCAAGGTGGTGCTGTTCGCCGTGCCCGGTGCGTTCACCCCGACATGCTCGGCACGTCACCTTCCCGGCTACGTCGAAAAGTTCGAGGCCTTCCGCCAGCGCGGCATCGACGTCTACTGCATGGCCGTCAACGACCCGTTCGTGATGAAGGCCTGGGCCGCCGACCAGAGCGTGCCCGACGGCCTTCTGATGCTGTCCGACGGCAATGCCGAGCTGACCCGCGCCCTGGGTCTGGAGCTTGATGCGAGCGCGTCGGGCATGGGAATCCGCTCGCGTCGTTTTGCCCTGTACGTCGACGACGGCGTAGTTCGAGAGGCCTGGGTTGAACAGCCCGGCCAGTTCGAAGTGTCTTCGGCCGAGTACGTGCTGGAGCATCTCCCCACCTGATTCCCCACCGCAGAAGGAAACGGCCAGCCATGTCCAGCAAGCCAGCCAAAGCCAGCAAGCCCGCCGCGAACGTTCCTAGCATCAGCGATCGCGCAACCCTGCGCGAGCGCGCCCGGCGCAACCTCGAAGACGGCGCGATCACAGACAGCTACAGCGCTGACCGCGAGGTGGTGATCAAGCTGCTCAACGACGCACTGGCCACCGAGTACGTCTGCGTTCTGCGCTACTACCGGCACTACTTCATGGCCAAGGGCATGCTGGCCGACGCGGTCAAGGCCGAGTTCCTGGAACATGCACAGCAGGAACAGGCGCACGCCGGCAAGCTGGCCGAGCGCATCGTCCAGCTGGGCGGCGAGCCGGATCTCAACCCGGATACGCTGACCGCGCGTTCGCACGCCGAATACAAGGAAGGCAGCGACCTGCGCGACATGGTGCGCGAGAACCTGGTGGCCGAGCGCATCGCCATCGACAGCTACCGCGAGATGATCAACTTCATCGGCGACCGCGATACCACCACCAAGCGCATCCTTGAAGAGATCCTGGCGCAGGAAGAAGAGCACGCCGATGAGTTCGCCGACCTGCTGGATGGGTGGATCGGGGAATAGCGGCCCCGCATACGCCTTGGCAGATGCCCACCCTGGTGGGCGCATTCATCGCGTGCCAACCAAGGTTGGCACCTACCGCAGGACGTTGAACCTTACCTGTGTCCACGCGCCATCTGCCGCCAGCGCGGTCAAGGTGTGCGCGCCCGGCTCGGCGAACTCGCGCTGCATCAGCTGCGCGCCGTGCGTCTGTGCGATCCAGCGTCCATCGAGCAACCAGTCCACCGCCTGCTCGCTGCCCAGCGCGCGCAGCTGCAGGCGTACGCCATGTTCCGAATTCGGCGCGCGCGCCAGCGTGGCGCCATCGTTGAGCCCATCGATGTGCAGCGCAACGCTGGCCTCGCGGCCATCATCACGGCAGTCCGGCGACAGCGCCGGCAGCTGCGAGGCTTCGCGCGTGGCCTTGGACAGCCACGGCGACAGCAACGCTGGCCAGCGCGCGATCTCGCGCGCGACTTCTTCGTGCGGCAAGCGGCAATCGGCTGACACGCGCAGACCGGTACGCGCATCGGCAAGGTAGCGCTGCCGACCCGGTTGCCAGCGCCGTGCCTCGCGTTCGGGGAAGGTCGGTGGTGCCGCGCCTTCCAGCAGATAGGCTGGCATCAGCCGCTGGCAGAGCGCAGCAGGCAGGCCTTCGGCACGCTCACCGGTCGGCCAGCAGATGTCTTCCTGGCTGACGCTGGCCGGCATCGGTGCAGCGGCCGAGTCACCGCGCTGGCGCGGCAGGCTGTCCACCACCTCGAACATCAGCGGCAGCGCGGTCACCGCGCCGTACTGGCCCGGTAGGGGTGTGCCGTCCGGCCGGCCCACCCACACGCCCACGGTGTAGTGGCGGGTGCTGCCAATCGCCCACGCATCGCGGTACCCGTAACTGGTGCCGGTCTTCCACGCCACGCGCGGGCGGCCACCGACATCGAACGTCCCGACGCTATACCCCGGCCGCGGATTCGATTCCAGCATCTCGCGCACGATCCAGCTGGCGCCCGGCGAGGCCAGGCGCCGCTCGATCATCGGTTCGTCATCGGTGTAGCGCACGCGCCCGGCGATGCCGTTGCGGTTGAGCGCGGCGAACGCACCGACCAGATCTTCCAGCCGCGCGCCGGTGCCGCCCAGGATCAGCGACAGGTTGGGCGTGCTGCCCGGCGGGAAGCGCAGCTGGATGCCGGAGTGCGACAGGCGCGCAGCAAAGCGCGCCGGACCGACCCGCTGCAACAGGTCCACCGAGGGCACGTTGAGTGACAGCCGCAGCGCGCTGGAGGCGCCGATCGGCCCATTGAAGGCCATGTCGAAGTTGCCGGGGCGGTAGCTGCCGAAACTCTGCGGCGCATCGACCAGCAGGCTTTCCGAATGGATCAGGCCATCGTCCAGCGCCATTGCATACAGGAACGGCTTGAGCGTGGAGCCCGGCGAACGCCAGGCCTGCACCATGTCCACGTGGCCGAGCCGCTGGCGGTCACCGAACGCCAGCGTGCCGACATAGGCACGCGCCTGCAGGGTCTGGTTGTCGACCACAAGCAGGGCCGCCGAAGTGCGCTCGGGCAGCGTGGAGAAGTAGCTGGCCACGCGTTCTTCCAGGGTGCGCTGCAGGCCGATGTCGATACTGCTCTGGATGCGTGCCTGGCCCGGATGCGCCGAGTGCAGGCGCTGCGCCAGCAACGCGGCATGCAGCGGCGGCCGCAGCGAGCGTGCAACCACGTTCTCGATGCGCGCATCTTCCACTTCTTCCGCTGTCCACGCGCCCAGCTCGGCCATGCGTGACAGCACCTTGTCGCGCGCCTTCTGAGCCGCTTCCGGATGGCGGTCCGGGCGCAGCCGGCTCGGCGCCTGCGGCAGCACCGCCAGCAACGCGGCCTCGGCATGCGACAGCTGCGCCGCCGGCTTGCCCAGGTAGGCCCAGCTGGCCGCTTCCACGCCCTCGATGGTGCCGCCGTAGGGTGCGCGCTCCAGGTACAGGGCCAGGATCTGCTGCTTGCTCAGGTGCACTTCCAGCTGCACCGCACGCAGCATCTGCTTGAGCTTGCCCCAGGGCGTGCGCGTATGCGGATCGAGGATGCGTGCGACCTGCATGGTCAGGGTCGAGCCACCGGACACGATGCGACCACCGCGCAACAGCTGGCCACTGGCACGCAGGATCGCCAGCGGGTTGATGCCCGGATGGCGCCAGAACCAGCGGTCTTCGTAGGTCAGCAGCGCCTGAAGGTACAGCGGCGAGACGCTGTCGGTCGATGCCGGATAACGCCACACGCCCTCGGCATCGGCGAACGCACGCAGCGGCGTGCCATCGGCAGCCACCACCAGGGTGCTGGTATCGCGCTGCTTCGGCAGCGGCGGCGGGAAGGCGAAATCCAGCACCAGCAGCAGTGCCAGCGTGGCGGCCGTACCCCAGCGCAGCCACGGCCACAGCGGCTGCAGCCGGCGGCGCAGGGCCGCCAGCCGGGCCGTCATCGTGTTCGTCATTGCAGCGTGCCGCATTGGAGCTTGCCAGCTGGACGGGCCGCACCGTCGCGGCCCGTCCGCGCGGTCACGGCTGTACCACCGTGATCGTGGTCGGGTTGCTGCGGCCGACGCCGCGCAGCTGCGGCCGGTACATGTCCTCCACCAGCGGCGGCGGCACCGAGTAGGTACCCGGGGTCACCGCGCGCACCAGGTAGAACACGCTGGCCTTGCTGCCACGCGAGAGCTTCAGCGCGGCCACGTAGCGGTCGTCGCGGAATTCCTCGTGCTTGGTATCGGCCGCTTCACCCCGGTCGCTGATGGTGATGCCATCGACCACCACGTCGGCCCACTGCTTGGCATCGCCCAGGTTGAAGTTCTCGATCTCCAGGCCGGCCGGCAGGAGGTCGGTCAGCAGCGCATCGGGCATCGTGGTGTCGGCAGTGACGGTGACGCGCACGATCAGGGCTTCGCCTTCCTTCAGCGGGCGCGGTGACCACGGCTTGCCATCGGTGCCGTAGTAGCTGCGCTCGACGCCCAGCACGCTGTTGTCCGGTGCCGGTGCGCTGCGCGGGATGCCGGCCACGTCGATGCTGGCGAACATCGGCGGCTGGCCCTGCGGGGTGAAGCGCACGCCGCTGGCGAGTTCATTTGCGCTGAAGTTGCGGCCGAACAGCTTGCGTTCGCCGATGGCTTCGGTGTTGCCACCGATCACCAGTTCACCGGCCACCAGCGCCTTCTGGTTGGCGGCGAGCGCCTTGCCAAGGCGGGCAATCGCCACCTGTTCCTGTGTGCTCAGCCACATCCAGCCGGCATTGCGGCGCGCATCCAGGCCACGGCCGAGATCGACCGCACGCGCATCCCAGGCCGGCTTGGCCAGCTTGTTTTCATGGGTCAGCGCGATCATCAGCGCGTCATCACGGATCGCACTGCCGTAGTCGCCGAAGTACGACGGGCGTTCGCTGCTGGACTTGGCGAAGGCCGCCGCCAGCGCGGCCTGACCACGCTTGGCATCACCCTGCAGCGACAGCGCCACACCCAGGTGGACCAGCGACAGGCCGCCGACCGCCTTGCTGCGCTCGTTGTCGTACAGCGTGCGCAGGGTACCCAGCGGCGCACGGTTGACCCGGGCCAGCACGTAGCCCGAGTACGCCTGGTTGGCGAACTTCAGCTTCTCGCGGTCGTCCTGCCCATAGAACTGGTTGCCACCGGACAGCAGATCCTCGCTGAGGCGGTTGAGCGCCTTCTGCAGCACGTTGTCGGGCACCGCAAAACCGGCGTCCTTGGCATCGAGTAGGAACTCGGTGATGTACGGGGTCAGCCACGGGTTCACGTAGCCGTCGTCACCCCACATCGAGAAGTTGCCATTGGCCACCTGCATCGACGCCAGGCGGCCAAACGCACCTTCCATGCGCTCGCGACGGGTCTTGGCATCCAGCCCGTCGGCACCGAGCATCGACGAAGTGGCCTGGTCCAGGATCAGCGCGGCGTAACCCTTGCTGGTGGTCTGCTCGGCACAGCCGTACGGGTAGTTCAATGCACCCTGCAGCGCACTGGCGAACGGGATCGGCGGCAGCGGGCTGACCAGCAGGCGGGCATTCACCGACTCGGCCATCAGGCCATCGGTCAGGCTGTTGTCGAGGCTGACCGCGGCCAACGGATCAAGCGTGCGCACCTGCGAACGCAGCACCTGCGGCCACGCCGCACGCACCGGCAGGTCGTAACGGCGATCGGCCTTGAAGCCGTTGCCGTCCACCCGCACCCGCACCTTGGCCACGCTGTGGCCCTCGCGTGCCGAAAGCGGGAAGCTCAACGTGGTCTTGGCGTCGGCATTCAACTGCACGCTGCGGCTGCCTTCGCCCAGGTTCAGCGGGCCCTCGCTTTCCACCTTCACGTTGAACTGGCCCGGCTTGCCGGTGAAGTTCTGCACATCCAGGGTCACGGTGCTGCGGTCGCCCGGAGCGAGCACGCGCGGCATGCTGGCTTCGGCGAGGATCGGCGCACGCACAACGGTTTCCACGTCGCGCTTGCCGTACTGGTCATCGCTGTAGACCAGTGCCGACACCCGCAGGGTGCCGTTGAAGTCCGGCACCTTCAGGCGGATGCGGGCGATGCCCTTGGCATCGAGCTGCACCGGGCCAGAGAACAGGTCCACGGTCTGCACGCGCGCGGTCGGGCGCTTGGCCTGCGGCAACGCCTGCAGCGCCATGTCGCCACCGAACTTCAGCTTGCCGGCACCGCCGTCAAAGCTCTCGATCACCCGGCTGTAGATGTCGTAGGCATCGATGCCGAGACGACGCTGGGCGAAGAAGTGCGCACCGGCATCTGGCACCGGGAAGCGGGTGATGTTGAGGATGCCCACGTCCACCGCCGAGACCGTGACGTGCGCCATTTTGCCGGCCAGCTGCGGTGCGCTGACCGTCACCGGCAGGTCCTGTTCCGGTCGCATCTGCTTGGGCGCTGCCAGGCCGACGGCCACGGTGCGGCCCTTGCGGTCCATCGGTACGTGCACCACGCCCACCGCACGGGCCGGGGTGATCTTGCTCGGCGCACTGCCGCCGCGGAACACCAGCGCGGTGATGTAGACGTCGTGGCGCTCCCAGTCAGCAGTGACCGGAATCTTGAAGGTCGAACCCGGCTTGGCGTCGATGTCCTGCACGTACAGCATGCGATCGGTCTCGACCATCAGGATGCCCTTGCCGGCGTGCGGCGGGGTCACCGTCACCTCAAGCGTGTCGCCTGCCTTGTAGCCGGTCTTGTCCAGGCCCAGCTTGATCTTGTCAGGGCGCGCGTCCAGGCCGCGGTTGTCATCACCCCAGCTCCAGCCGGCGCGGAAGGGGTAACGGCTGGTCAGGCCGGTGGACGGGTCGAACACGTCCACCCGGTACTCGCCCCACTCCACCGGGAAATCGAAGGCGACCGCACTGCTGCCGGCATCGACGGTGCGGGTTTCCTTGTTCTCGAAACGGCGGGTGAAATCGTAGTCCCAGCGGTTGTCGTTGAAGGTCCAGTGGTAGTCGCGCAGCTCGCGCACCAGGGTGATCTTCAGGCCCTTGGCCGGCTGCGGCGTACCAGCAGCATCCACGCGCATCAATTCGAAGCGCGCGTTGCCGTTGGAATCGGCACCGTCCTCCGGGTTGAACAGCGGGCGTACACCGACCAGGGCGTTGGCCGGCCACATCACCCGCTTCAGGGTACGGGTGACCGTGCGGCCACCGGTTTCATACAGGCTGCCGGACAGCACTACGGCAATCGGCGCCTTGGCCTTGGCTGCCTCTTCCGGCAACGCGATGTCCTCACGCAGCTGGCCGTTGCCCGGCAGCGTGGTATCGATCACGTCCTTGGCCTCGCGCGGCAGCTGCAGGGTCGGGTCACCGAAGAAATAGCCCGGCAGGCCCTCCACCGGCTTCTGCTCGGCGGCCACCGCCATGCGCGCGGTGAAGCGGTTGCCATCGGCCGGCGCGCCATACAGATAGGCGCCATTGGCCTGCAGGCGCAGGTCCTCACCCGGCTTCAGCGTCTTCTGCGCGCTGTCCAGGTCCAGCTTCATGCGTTCCGGCAGGAACTCCTCGATGCGCAGGGTCATGCCCTGGATCGCTTCCTTGCTGGCCGGGTCGGTGCGGAACTCGATCTGCCAGCGCCCGGTCGGCGCCTCGGCGGGAATGACCTGCTCGAAGTTGATGTAGCCCTGGTCGCCCGGCTGCAGGCGGGTCTCGCGGAAAGTCTTGCCGTCGGGCTGCTTCAGGCGCAGGAATACCGGTTGCGCCTTGACCGGCTTGCCGTCGTTGTCGCGCAGCAGGGCGGACAGGCGCACGGTCTCGCCCGGGCGGTACAGGTCACGACCGGACCAGGCGTAGACGTCGAACCAGGCATTGTCACGGCCGGCCACGGCGAATTCGCTCAGATCCAGCGCCGGCTGGTTGAACGGCAGGAAGCTGGTGTCCTTGCCGGTGCTGGCGACCAGCACGTGGGTGGCATCCAGGGTGTAGTTCAGCAGCGCATTGCCATTGCCGTCGGTGCTGCCCTTCAGCACCACCTCGCCCTTGGCATCGAGCACGCGCAGGTCGATGCCCTTCAGCGGCGCGCCGTCCTTGAGGCCGGCGGTATGGACGAACAGCTTGTCCTTGTAGGCGCGGGTATGCAGGCCGATGTCGCTGACCGAGAAGAACGCGGTATCGAACTCGCCTTCGTAGTCACCGGTGCGCTTGAGCAGGGCGAAGTACAGGCCCGGCTCCTGCAGTTCCTTGATGTCCTGGGTCGGCAGGTAGGTCAGCACCCGCTCGTTCTTCTTGCCCCCCAGGATGAAGCGGTTGACGTAGACCGGCTCTGCCAGCTTGTTGATCGGGCTGCGCTCGTAGTCGCTGCTCAGCTCCCAGCTGCCGCGGCGACCGCCGCGCTGGTACTGGCTGAAGAAGGTCGGCAGGTCCTTCTCGCGCACGCGCAGGAATTCGACGTCGACCTCCGGCACGTTCACCGAGACCACCGGCAGGCCACGACTGTCCTTGGCCGGCAGCACGCTGCCCTGCGAGGCGAAGCCGACCACCGGCTTCAGCTCGCCGCTGAACACCTTCTGCTTCAGCTCCTTGCCCAGCCGGCTGCCATCGGCGGCCAGCAGGTCCGGCGAGACCACCAGGCTGAACTCCTTGCCGGCCTCGACGAACGGGTAGCGCAGGGTCAGGCCGTCATCGGACAGCGTCCAGCTGCTGTCGTCGGTGCCGACCTTCTCCTCGAAGCGCACCAGCTTGTCGAAATCCTGGGTACCGACCAGCGGGCGCGAGAACTCCAGCGCCAGCGACAGGCCGTCATTCTTCTGGTCCGGGTAGGCACGCAGCAGGGTGAATTCCTTCACCTGCTCGGCCTTGGTGGTGATCGCCTCACCACTGGCCTTGGGCAGCTGCCCGCTGTCATTGCGGCAGCCGGCCAGCCCCAGCAACAGGCCTCCTGCCAGTACCGCCGCCGCCCATCCCCACCGCTTCCGCCGTGCCGGACCGCTCATGTCGTCACTCCTTGATCGAGGCGGCCATTATAGGCAGGCCGCGTCAAGGTGTTGACGCGATTTCGGCAATTGCCCCAGGCGCGGGTAGTGCCGGCCGCTGGCCGGCAACCGGCATGGCAGGTTGGATGGAATTGCCGGCCAGCGGCCGGCACTACCGATCGCCCTAGCCCGGCAGGTACAGGTCCACGTAGTCGGTCACCGGCATTGCCGCCAGGGCCACCGGGTCCAGCGATGCGGCCAGGATGCGCTGCTGCTGGCTGGTCGGGAAGCGGTGGGCCAAGTGCCGGCGGAACTTGTCCATCAGCAGCGGAATGCCTTCCTCGCGACGGCGGGCATGGCCGAGCGGGTACTCCACCAGCACCTCGGGCAGCTCGGTGCCATCGGTGAAGCGCACGCTCAGGCCGTTGGCGATGCTGCGCTTGTCAGGGTCCAGGTAATCGGCGCTGAGCTGCGGGTCTTCATGGCAGGTCATCTTCGCGCGCAGCGCATCGATGCGCGGATCCGCCGCCACATCGTCCTCGTAGTCCTCTGCCACCAGCCGCCCATGCAGCAATGCGATGGCGACCATGTACTGCACGCAGTGGTCGCGGTCGGCCGGGTTATGCAGTGGGCCCTGCTTGTCGATGATGCGGATGCAGGCTTCCTGGGTCCGGATCGCGATGTGCGCGATGTCCTCGACCCGCCGCCCCATCGCACGCAACTGCTGGTGCAGCATGACCGCGGCCTCCACTGCGGTCTGGCCGTGGAACTCGGCCGGGTAGCTGATCTTGAACAGCACGTTCTCCATCACATAGCTGCCCAGCGGTCGCCCCAGCGTCAGTGCCTGACCGCGCATGGACACGGCCTCGAAGCCCCAGGTTGGCGCGCTGAGCACGCTGGGATAGCCCATCTCACCACTGGCCGCCATCAAGGCCAGGCGCACGCCACGGCTGGTCGCATCGCCGGCCGCCCAGCTCTTGCGCGAGCCGGTGTTGGGTGCGTGCCGGTAGGTGCGCAGCGCTTGGCCATCGACCCAGGCCAGTGACAGCGCATTGAGCATGCGCTCGCGGTCCAGCCCGAGCAGTTGGGCGACCACGGCCGTGGTGGCCACCTTGACCAGCACCACGTGGTCCAGCCCGACCCGGTTGAAGGAGTTCTGCAGCGCCAGCACGCCCTGGATCTCGTGCGCCTTGATCATCGCCAGCAGCAGGTCGTGCACGGTCGGCGGCGGGCGGCGCAGGGCCTGCGCGTTGCGCCCCAGCCAGTCGCAAACAGCCAAGATGCCGCCGAGATTGTCGGAAGGATGGCCCCACTCGGCAGCCAGCCAGGTGTCGTTGAAATCCAGCCAGCGCACCATTGCGCCGAGATTGAAGGCGGCCTGCACCGGGTCCAGCACGTAGTGCGTGCCCGGCACGCGCGCGCCGTTGACCACGCTGATGCCCGGCACCAGTGGACCGAGCAGCTTGCTGCAGGCCGGGAAAGAAAGTGCCTCCAGTCCGCACCCAAGCGTATCGAGCAGGCAGTGGTGCGCGGTCTGGAACGCCAGCGGTGAGTCGATGCGTGCGTCGCGCACGTAATCGACGATGTCCACCAGCAGCGCATCCCACGCTGCACGCTCGTTGGATGGGGTGTGGCTGTCGGACATCGTCAATCTCCTCGTTGCGGTGCACGGTTGCCCGTGCACCATGCCAACCAAGGTTGGCATCTACCAAAGCAATCGATCTCTGCGGCCCGGTAGTCGCCAACCTTGGTTGGCGTTTACCAACGCATCACTCGGCCGGTACCCGCACCTTGCCTTCCATCAATACGCGGGCGCTGCGGCTCATGATGGCCTTGGTCACTGTCCACTGGCCGTCAACGAGACCTGCCTGTGCACCCACGCGCAACGTGCCCGAGGGATGACCGAACGTCACCGCTTCGCGTTCGCCGCCGCCGGCGGCGCGATTGACCAGCGTGCCCGGGATCGCCGCCGCAGTGCCGATCGCTACGGCGGCGGTACCCATCATCGCGTGGTGCAGCTTGCCCATCGACAACGCGCGCGCATGCAGGTCGATCGCCGAGGCCGGGATGGCCTTGCCACTGGACGACACATAGTCCTGAGCCGGTGCAACGAACGCCACCTTCGGCGTGTGCTGGCGCGTCGCCGCGTCCTCCAGGTTCTTGATCAGACCCATGCGCAAGGCGCCGTAGGCGCGGATCTTCTCGAAGCGCTCCAGCGCTCTCTTGTCCTCGTTGATCGCCGGTTGCAGCTCGATACCGGTGTAGCCGAGGTCGGCGGCGTTGAGGAAGATGGTCGGGATGCCGGCGGTGATCATGGTCACCTCGAAGCTGCCCACGCCGGGCACGTCCAATGTATCGACCAGATTGCCGGTCGGGAACATCGCGCCCGCATCACCGTCATCGGACGGATCGATGAATTCCAGCTGGATCTCGGCCGCCGGGAAGGTCACGCCATCCAGCTCGAAATCGCCGGTCTCCTGCACTTCGCCATCGCGCATCGGCACATGGGCGATGATGGTCTTGCCGATGTTGGCCTGCCAGATGCGTACGGTGCACAGGCCATCGCGCGGCACCCGGGCCGGATCGATCAGCCCATTGGCGATCGCAAACGGACCCACCGCGGTGCTGAGGTTGCCACAATTGCCGCTCCAGTCGACGAAGGCGGTATCGATCGAGACCTGGCCGTACAGGTAGTCCACATCGTGGTCCGGCACCGAAGCGGTGGAGATGATCACGCATTTGCTGGTGCTGGACGTTGCACCGCCCATACCATCGGTCTGCTTGCCATACGGATCGGGCGAGCCGATCACGCGCATCAGCAGCGCATCGCGTGCGGCGCCCGGCACCTGCGCGGCCTCGGGCAGGTCCTGCAGGCGGAAGAACACGCCCTTGCTGGTGCCACCGCGCATGTAGGTGGCGGGAGTACGGAGTTGCGGGAGGAAGGTCATGGATCAGTATCCTGGATGCGACGAACCAATATCGGGGTTGAGCTTCTCGTCTTCGAACAGTGCTTCCATGCCCCGCGAAGCATTCCAGATACGCACGATGGAAACGTGCGCAGGTAGCTCCACGTAGTAGATCAGGTAGCCGTTGAAGCGACGAACCGGATGAAAACGCAACGGCGCTGGCAGCGAGGGCAACAGACCCGCATGCAGTGCGGAACCAGCACCCGGGTGGGCCTCGATCAGCTTTACAACGGATTCCACCGCATCGATGAAGCCGATTTCCAGCACTTCTCCGCCCTGATCTGCATACCAGCCTGCTGCCTGGTCAAGATCTCGAACCGCTGCGGGGGACCAGTGCGAGGGCTTCACTTGCGGTTCCGTGCACGCTCACGCAGCTTGTCAAAGTGATCCGGCGCCAGAGGCGCCGAAGGACCAGAGGCCAGCCCCTCGGCAATCAGCTGCTTGAGCAGTTCTTCGGCCTTGCTGCGCTGGCGCTGGCGGATCAGGTCACGCACATAGTCCGACGTACTGGAGTAGCCGCCTTCGCGCACTTCTTCGTCCACGAACTGCTTGAGCGGATCGGTCAGCGAAATGTTCATGGTGGCCATGAAACTCTCCTTTGGCAGTTTTTGCCAAGCCAGTGTGCGCCCTGCCCTGGGGTCGGACAAGCCCGCCCCCGGCCTCCGGGGGCGGGCATTCAGCCGGCTATCACGCCACCTTGGCGCCTTCCAGGAAGTCCTGGGCGAAGCGCTGCAGCACGCCGCCGGCCTCGTAGATCGCCACTTCCTCGTCGCTGTCCAGGCGGCAGGTGACCGGCACGATCACGTCCTGGCCGTCGCGGCGGTGGATGACCAGGGTCAGCTCGGCACGCGGGGTACGCTCGCCGATCACGTCAAAGGTCTCGGTACCGTCGATCCCCAGGGTCAGGCGGGTGGTGCCCGGCTTGAACTCCAGCGGCAGCACGCCCATGCCGATCAGGTTGGTGCGGTGGATGCGTTCGAAGCCCTCGGCCACGATCGCCTCGACGCCAGCCAGACGCACGCCCTTTGCGGCCCAGTCACGCGAGCTGCCCTGGCCGTAGTCGGCACCGGCGATGATGATCAGCGGCTGCTTGCGCTCCATGTAGGTCTCGATCGCCTCCCACATGCGCATCACCTTGCCTTCCGGCTCCACGCGCGCCAACGAACCCTGCTTCACGCTGCCGTCGTCATTGCGCACCATCTCGTTGAACAGCTTCGGATTGGCGAAGGTGGCGCGCTGCGCGGTCAGGTGGTCACCGCGATGCGTGGCGTAGGAATTGAAGTCCTCTTCCGGCAGGCCCATCTTCGCCAGGTATTCGCCGGCGGCACTGGACGCCAGGATCGCGTTGGACGGCGACAGGTGGTCGGTGGTGATGTTGTCCGGCAGCACCGCCAGTGCGCGCATGCCTGCCAGCGTGCGCTCGCCCGCCAGTGCGCCCTCCCAGTACGGAGGACGGCGGATGTAGGTGCTCTGCGGGCGCCAGTCGTACAGCGGGCTGACCGCGGTGCCGTGCTCCACGCGCACGTTGAACATCGGGTTGTAGACCTTGCGGAACTGCTCGGGCTTCACCGAGGCCTTCACCACCGCGTCGATCTCGGCATCGCTGGGCCAGATGTCCTTCAGGCGCACTTCGTTGCCGTCGGCATCCACGCCCAGCACGTCCTTCTCGATATCGAAGCGGACGGTGCCGGCGATGGCATAGGCGATCACCAGCGGCGGCGACGCCAGGAAGGCCTGCTTGGCGTACGGATGGATGCGGCCATCGAAGTTGCGGTTACCCGACAGCACGGCCGTGGAATACAGGTCACGGTCGATGATTTCCTGCTGGATCTTCGGATCCAGCGCACCACTCATGCCATTGCAGGTAGTGCAGGCGAAGGCGACGATGCCGAAGCCGAGCTGCTCCAGGTCCGGCAGCAGGCCGGATTCTTCCAGGTACAGCTGGACGGCCTTGGAACCCGGCGCCAGCGACGACTTCACCCACGGCTTGCGCTGCAGGCCACGTGCGTTGGCGTTGCGCGCCAGCAGTGCGGCGGCGATCACGTTGCGCGGATTGGAGGTGTTGGTGCAGCTGGTGATGGCCGCGATGATCACCGCGCCATCGGGCATCAGGCCCTGCGCCTGCTCGGCCTTGCCCGCTTCCAGCTTGGCCTCGTCGGCGATGCCGCGCTCGGCCAGCTCGGCAGTGGCCACGCGCTTGTGCGGGTTGGACGGGCCAGCCATGTTGCGCACCACGCTGGACAGGTCGAAGCGCAGCACGCGCTCGTACTGCGCGGTCACCAGGTCATCGGCCCACAGGCCGGTGGTGCGTGCGTAGTTCTCCACCAGCGCCACCTGCGATTCCTCGCGGCCGGTCAGGCGCAGGTAATCGATGGTCTGCGCGTCGATGTAGAACATCGCGGCGGTCGCGCCGTATTCCGGGCACATGTTGGAGATGGTGGCGCGGTCACCGATGGTCAGTGCCGCGGCACCCTCGCCGAAGAATTCAAGCCACGCGCCGACCACGCGTTCCTTGCGCAGGAACTCGGTCAGCGCCAGCACCACGTCGGTGGCGGTGATGCCCGGCTGCGGGCGGCCAGTCAGTTCGACACCGACGGTGTCGGGCAGGCGCATCCACGACGCGCGGCCCAGCATCACGTTCTCCGCTTCCAGACCACCCACACCAATGGCGATCACACCCAGCGCATCCACGTGCGGGGTGTGGCTGTCGGTGCCCACGCAGGTATCCGGGAAGGCCACGCCGTCCTGCACGTAGATCACCGGAGACATCTTCTCCAGGTTGATCTGGTGCATGATGCCGTTGCCCGGCGGAATCACATCCACGTTCTGGAATGCCTGCTTGGTCCAGTCGATGAAGTGGAAACGGTCTTCATTGCGACGATCTTCGATCGCGCGGTTCTTCTCGAACGCCTGCGGATCGAAACCACCGCACTCCACCGCCAGCGAGTGATCGACGATCAGCTGCACCGGCACAACCGGGTTGACCTTGGCCGGGTCGCCACCCTTGTCGGCGATCGCATCACGCAGGCCGGCCAGGTCCACCAGCGCGGTCTGGCCGAGGATGTCGTGGCAGACCACGCGCGCCGGGAACCACGGGAAATCGAGGTCGCGACGGCGCTCGATGAGCTGCTTCAGCGAATCGCCGAGCGTGGCCGGGTCGCAGCGACGCACCAGGTTCTCGGCCAGCACGCGCGAGGTGTACGGCAGGGTGGCGTAGGCGCCGGGCTGGATCGCATCGACAGCGGCACGCGCGTCGAAATAATCCAGCGCGCTGCCGGGGAGGTTCTTGCGGTAATCGGTATTCATGGGCTGGCGGAGTACTTGGGGCGGGCCGGGTGCCGGCGGTGCGGCGGCGAAAGCACCCGGCCGGCACGCGGCCGGCCGGATGGGTACGGCAGGTGGATCAGACGCGCTTGTCGATGGCGACGAAGTCGCGGTCTTCCGGACCGATGTAGTTGGCGCTCGGGCGGATGATCTTGCCGTCGATACGCTGCTCGACGATGTGCGCGCTCCAGCCGGCGGTGCGGGCGATCACGAACAGGGGAGTGAACATCGCGGTCGGCACGCCCATCATGTGGTAGCTGACAGCGCTGAACCAGTCCAGGTTCGGGAACATCTTCTTGATGTCCCACATCACCGATTCCAGGCGCTCGGCAATGTTGTACATCTTCATGCTCGACTGCTCTTCGGACAGCTCGCGGGCCACGTCCTTGATCACCTTGTTGCGCGGATCAGAGACGGTGTAGACCGGGTGGCCGAAACCGATCACCACTTCCTTGCGCTCGACGCGGGCCTTGATGTCTTCCTCGGCCTCATCGGGACTGTCGTAGCGCTTCTGCACTTCGAACGCCACTTCGTTGGCGCCGCCGTGCTTCGGACCGCGCAGCGCGCCGATGCCACCGCAGATCGCGCTGTACATGTCGCTGCCGGTGCCGGCGATGACGCGGCAGGTGAATGTCGAGGCGTTGAACTCGTGCTCCGCGTACAGGATCAGCGAGGTGTGCATCGCCTTCACCCACGATTCCTGCGGCTTCTCGCCGTGCAGCAGGTGCAGGAAGTGGCCGCCGATCGAGTCATCGTCGGTTTCCACGTCGATGGCACGGCCGTTGTGGCTCCAGTGGTACCAGTACAGCAGCATCGAACCGAGGCAGGCCATCAGCTTGTCGGCGATGTCACGCGCGCCCGGATGGTTGTGGTCGTCCTTCTCCGGCGCCACGCAGCCGAGCACGGACACGCCGGTACGCATCACGTCCATCGGGTGTGCCGACGGCGGAAGCTCTTCCAGCGCCGCCTTCACCGCAGCAGGAATGCCACGCAGCGACTTCAGTTTGGCCTTGTACGAAACCAGCTCGGCTCGGGTCGGCAGCTTGCCGTGCACCAGCAGGTAGGCGATTTCCTCGAACTCGCTGGTGTTGGCCAGGTCCAGGATGTCGTAGCCACGGTAGTGCAGGTCGTTGCCACTACGGCCCACGCTGCACAGCGCGGTGTTGCCGGCAGCGGTGCCGGACAGGGCGACGGACTTCTTCGGCTTGAAGGTCGGGGTTGCGGTCGTATCGTTCATGTTTCCCTCCGAAAACTTGATGGTGCAGGGTACTGCTTATTTCTTGGCGGCGAACAGTGCATCGAGCTGCTGCTCGAAGGCGTGGTAGCCGATGCGGTCGTAGAGTTCTTCGCGGGTCTGCATGGTCTCCACCACATTGCGCTGGTGGCCATCGCGGCGCACCGCCTGGTAGACGTTCTCGGCGGCCTTGTTGGCGGCGCGGAAGGCCGACAGCGGGAACAGCTGGATCGCAACGCCGGCAGAAGCCAGTTCATCGCGGCTGAACAGCGGGGTGGCGCCGAACTCGGTGATGTTCGCCAGCACCGGCACCTTCACCGCGTCGACGAAGCGGCGATAGGTGTCCAGGTCGTAGGCCGCCTCGGCGAAGATGCCGTCGGCACCGGCCTCGACACAGGCGATGGCGCGCTCGATGGCCTTGTCCACGCCGTCCACCTGGATGGCGTCGGTACGCGCGATCAGGAAGAAGTCCGGATCGGTCTTGGCATCGGCAGCCGCCTTCACGCGGTCGACCATTTCACCCTGCGAGACGATTTCCTTGCCCGGGCGGTGACCGCAGCGCTTGGCGCCGACCTGGTCTTCGATGTGGCAGGCGGCCGCGCCGGCCTTGATCAGCGACTTCACGGTGCGCGCGATGTTGAACGCGCTCGGGCCGAAGCCGGTGTCGATGTCGACCATCAACGGCAGGTCGCAGACATCGGTGATGCGGCGCACGTCCACCAGCACGTCTTCCAGGGTGTTGATGCCCAGGTCCGGCAGGCCCAGCGAGCCCGCGGCAACACCGCCGCCGGACAGGTAGATGGCGCGGAAGCCGGCGCGCTTGGCCAGCAGGGCGTGGTTGGCGTTGATCGCGCCGATCACCTGCAGCGGCGATTCGGCAGCCAGCGCCTCACGGAAGCGGGCACCGGCGGAGAAAGGAGTGGAAGCGGTCATGCGGCAATCCAGGTTGAAGTACGGAAAAGAGAGCGCAAGCACCATGCCAAGCTGCAAGCCGTTGATTTCACGGGAATGATTCCCACGCAACGGTGAAACATATGAAACATTGAAACAGATGTATCATGAAACACCCCATCCAACGCGCGCCGCCATGTACCTGCCCCGCTCGCCCCTGCGCCACGCCGATGCCGACCCCAGTCGGCCGGTGATCTGGACCGTCAGCGTCTCGCGGCTGACCGGTCTTCTCGGCGACGTCATTCCCGAGTTCGATCGCCGCGCGCGTATCGAGCAGATCAACCTCGGCTTCGAGGAAGCGGTGGACGTGATCGGCCAGCGCCTGCGCCGCGAGCACTGCGACGTGGTCATCGCTGGCGGCTCCAACGCGGCCTGGCTGCGCAGCCGGCTGGAGCTGCCGCTGGTGCCGATCCAGGCCAACGGCTTCGACCTGATGGAAGCCTTGGCGCGCGCACGGCGGATCGCCGGCCGTATCGGCCTGGTCACCCACGCCAGCGACGTGCCGGTGTTCAGCAACTTCCAGCAGAGCTTCGGCCTGGACATCGAGCATCGCCGCTTCGTCACCCGCGAGGACGCCCGCGACTGCATCGCCGACCTGCGCGCCAACGGCATCGAGGTGATCGTCGGCACCGGCATGGCCATCGACCACGCCGAACAGGCCGGACTGCCCGGCGTGCTGCTGTACTCGGCAGATTCGGTACGGCAAGCGTTCGAGCACGCGTTGGAACTGACCCAGACCCTGGCCCGCTCCGGCGGCAGCCGGCCCGCGCCGCGCCGCCGTGCCGCACCGCGCAGCGATGCCCACGACCTGCTCGGCGACAGCGAGGCCATGGCACAGGTGCGCGCACAGATCGCGCTGTACGCCCCGCATGACAGCACCGTACTGGTCACCGGCGAAACCGGCACCGGCAAGGAACTGGTGGCGCGCCAGCTGCACGCCGCCAGCGGACGCCGTGGCCGCTTCGTCGCGCTGAACTGTGGCGCGATCAGCGAATCGCTGCTGGAAGCGGAGCTGTTCGGCTACAGCGATGGCGCCTTCACCGGCGCACGGCGTGGCGGCCGCGTCGGCCTGGTCGAGGCCGCTGACGGCGGCACCCTGTTCCTGGATGAAATCGGCGAGTTGCCGCTGCCGCTGCAGACCCGCCTGCTGCGCGTGCTGGAAGAACGCGAAGTGCTGCGCGTGGGCGCCACCGAACCGACCCCGGTCGACCTGCGCGTGGTGGCCGCCACCCTGCAATCGCTGGAGCAGCGCGCGGCGACCGGCAGCTTCCGCCGCGATCTCTACTACCGGCTGGCGGCGCTGCGCATCACCCTGCCCGCGCTGCGCGCGCGACGTGGTGACATCCCGTTGCTGGCACAGCACTTCTTCCGCCAGCTGCGCGGCATCGACGCGCCACTGGGTGAGGATGCACGGGCGGTGCTGACCGCCGCAAGTTGGCCAGGCAACGTGCGCGAACTGCGCAATCTGGTGGATCGCCTGCGCATCCACTGGCAGCCGGCTGAAGGGCTGATTGATGCCACGCGACTGCTGCAGCTGGCACCCGAGCTGGTGAATGAGGGCGTCGCGGCGTTGCCGGTGGACAACAACGGCAAGCGGCCGCCGCGTCCACAGCTTGAAGCACTGCTGCAGGAACATCGCAATGACCGCGAGGGCATGGCGCAGGCGCTGGGGGTATCCCGCACCACCCTGTGGCGCTGGTTGCGCGCTGAAGGCCTGTAGAAGTCGAGCTTGCTCGACTGCTTGTGCGGAAACATCAGTCGAGCATGGCTCGACTCTACAACGGCAGCCCGTCCGCCAACAGCAGCTCGATCTCCTCCACCTGCACCACCGGCACCTGCCACGGGTGATGCGGCGCGATGCCCTGTTCAAAGATGCGCTGCAGCCGCTGCGGATCGCGTGGCAGGCAGAATTCCAGGCGCACGCTGTCGACCACTTCGGTGTGGCCCGCCTCACCCTGCACGGGCGACGCACCCGCGTGCGGCCGGAACTGCTCGAATCCTGGCGCCGACCACCACATGCCATGCTCGTAGTCGCCGGCCGCCAGCGCGTCCACTGCCAGGATGCCCTGCTTCACCTCGTCCAGTGCCGCAGTCGGCACGAACACCACCACGCGGTACAGCGGCAGGCGTTGCATCGGGCGGCCTTACGGGTACAGCAGGCGCTTGCTCCAGCGCCCCTCTGCACCGGCTTCATAGCACCAGCGCTCGTGCAGGCGGAACTGCGCGCCGTACCAGAACTCGATGCGGTCCGGCACCACGCGCAGCCCGCTCCAGCCTTCCGGGCGCGGCACGTCCTTGCCTTCGAAGCGGGCTTCGATCTCGGCCACGCGTGCATCGAATTCCTCGCGCGTCGCCAGCGTCTTCGACTGCTGCGAGGCCCACGCGCCAATCCGGCTCATGCGCGGGCGGCTGGCGAAATAGGCATCGGCTTCGGCATCGGCGACCTGCTCGACACGGCCTTCAATGCGCACCTGGATACCGGCCTCGCGCAGGCTGCGCCACAGGAACAACAGCGCGGCCTGCGGATTGGCCTGCAGCTCCCGGCCCTTGTGGCTGTCCAGGTGGGTGTAGAACACGAAACCACGCTCATCGAACGCCTTCAGCAGCACGGTACGTGCCGAGGGACGCCCGTCCGTATCGGCGGTGGCCACGGTCATCGCGTTCGGCTCGACCTCGCGGCTCTGCTTGGCCTCTTCGAACAGGCCGGCAAACGTGGACAGGGCTTCGGCGTACAGGTCGCTCATGATTGCGTTCTTCTCACACGGATTGGGCTATTGTGGCTGCATGGCCGCTGCTGCGTATATGCCCCAGGTGAAAGGATTCCCCGAAACATTGGCCGAACAGGTGCTGGACGATGCACTGGGCAACGCTGCAGCGGTTCCAGTATTGGCGATCAGCGGCCTGCAGGGGAGCGGCAAATCGACGCTGGCCGCGCAGGTGGTGGCGCGCGCCCAGTCGCGCGGCCTGAACGCCGCCACGCTGTCCATCGATGACGTCTACCTGACCCGCGCACAGCGGCAGCGGCTGGCCCGCCAGGTGCACCCGCTGCTGATCACCTGAGGCCCGCCGGGCACCCATGACCTGCCGTTGGCCCATGCAGTGCTGGACGCCGTGGCCACACGCCAGCCCTTCGCGATGCCGCGCTTCGACAAGCTGGCCGATGAACGCCTGCCCGAAGCGCACTGGCCGCGCCTGCAGCAACCGCTGGACCTGCTGGTCTTCGAAGGCTGGTTCCTGGGCCCCCCCGCGCAGGATGACGACGCGCTGGACAGCCCGTTGAACGCACTGGAGCGCGAAGCCGACGCCGATGGTCGCTGGCGGCGCTGGTGCAACCAGGCGCTGGCCCGCGACTACCCGGCGCTGTGGCAGCGCTGCGACCGCCTGTGGTTCCTGCAGCCGCCGGATTTCTCGGTGGTACCGCGCTGGCGCTGGCAGCAGGAGCAGAACCTGCAGGCCGCGCAGCCGGGCCGGCACGGCATGAGCCGGCCACAGCTGGAGCGCTTCGTGCAGTACTACGAGCGGGTCAGCCGCCAGGCGCTGCATGCCCTGCCCGCCCTGGCCGACCACGTGGTGGTGCTGGACGGCCAGCGACAGGTGCAGGACGTGCGCTGAGCGCGCCTATTCCACCAGGAAGGTCACCCGCAGGTTGACCCGCCATTCGGTGATTTCGCCGCTGCCATTGGTCACCACCTTGGTCTCGTTCACCCAGGCGCCCTGGATGCCCTTGACCGTCTCGGAGACCTTCTTCAGACCGCTGCGCACGGCGTCCTCCACGCTCTTCGGCGAGGAGGCGGTGATTTCGATGACCTTCGCGACCGTCATGGCCTGTACTCCGGTTGGCGCGGGAAACCCCGCAGGAACGCCTACCCTGACGTGAAGGACGTAAAGGCCAGGGCACGGAGGTGTTAGCATCACAGGGCATGAATCCTGCTCCGAACCTGATCCTGATCGGCCCGATGGGCGCCGGCAAAACCTGCATCGGCCGCCGCCTGGCCGAGCGCTTCACGCTGGACTTCGTCGATGTCGACCAGGCCATCGTCGATGCCGCCGGCGCCAGCATCCCGACCATTTTCGAGCACTCCGGCGAAGCCGGCTTCCGCAGCCATGAACGCGAGGCGCTTGCCCGCGTGCTGGAGGGTCGCGGCCAGCTGGTCTCCACCGGTGGCGGCGCGGTGCTGGATCCTGGCAACCGCGCGTTGATCGCCCAGCGCGGCTTCGTGGTCTACCTGCGGGTCAGCGTGACCGCGCAGCTGGAGCGCCTGGCCCGCGACAAAGGCAGGCCGCTGCTGCAGCGCCCGGACCGTGAGCAGGTGCTGCACGATCTGGCCGCGCACCGCGACCCGCTGTACCGCGAACTGGCCGACATCACCCTTGATACCGACCCGTACACCGCTGCCGACGCGACCGCCCACCTGGTGGTCAAGCTGGCCACGCAATGGCAGCGCCAGGACCTGACCCCATGACTTCCCCCGCCCTGCTGCAGGTCGCCGTCGGCGGCGACCATCCTTACTCCATCACCATCGGCGCCGGTGCGCAGGCCGACGGCACCGCGCTGGCCTCGCATGTGCGTGGCCGCCACGTGCTTTTGCTCAGCGACAGCGAAGTGGCCCCGCGCTATCTGGGTGCCGTGAAGCAGACCCTTCTGACCGCACGCCCCGACCTGATCGTCGGCGAGCATGTGCTGGCCGCGGGCGAAGCCTCCAAGACGCTGGCCGAATTCGGCCGTGCCATCGAAGCGCTGGCCGCGCTCGGCGCCACCCGCGACGCCTGCGTGTTCGCCCTCGGCGGCGGCGTGGTCGGTGATCTGGCCGGCTTCGCCGCGGCCTGCTGGATGCGCGGCGTGGACTGCGTGCAGCTGCCGACCACCCTGTTGGCGATGGTCGATTCGTCGGTGGGCGGCAAGACGGCGGTCGACATCCCTGCCGGCAAGAACCTGGTCGGCGCGTTCCATCCGCCGCGCGCGGTGATCGCCGATACCCGTGTGCTGGCCACCCTGCCGCCGCGCGAGCTGCGTGCCGGCCTGGCCGAAGTGGTGAAGTACGGCGCGCTGGGTGATGCCGTGTTCTTCGAATGGCTGCAGCAGCATGCCGATGCGCTGCTGGCCGGCGACGATGCGGTACTGGCCGAAGCCATCGCGCGCAGCTGCCGGCACAAGGCGGCCATCGTCGAGCGTGATCCGTTCGAGAAGGGCGAGCGCGCCCTGCTCAACCTCGGCCATACCTTCGGCCATGCCATCGAAACCGAGCAGGGCTACTCGGCCCCGGGCCGCGATGCCCTGAACCACGGCGAAGCGGTGGCGGTGGGCATGGTGCTGGCCGCGAAGCTGTCCACCGATCTGGGCCTGGCCGACGATGCCGATCGCGCACGCCTGCAGGCGCTGCTGGAACGGCTCGGCCTGCCGGTGTCGATCCCGGCCGGGCTGGACCCGCAGGCCCTGCTCGGCCGCATGCGGCTGGACAAGAAGAATGTGGCCGGCCGCCTGCGCCTGGTGCTGTGGCGCGGCATGGGCCGCGCCGAAGTGGTGCCGGACGTGGATGAGGCGGCGGTGCTGAAGGTGCTGTCGGCCCGGTAGTGCCGGCCGCTGGCCGGCAACGTCATCAACGAGGAAGCCCGCCAGCCGCCGGCACGACCGCGTTGCGGCCGGGGTCACCCTGGCCCCGCTACAATCGGCCCATGCACGTCTACCTGCAACATCCCGACGCCGGTGCGCAGGCACCGCGCTTCCTGCGCCTGAGCCTGCAGCCGGACCTGTTCGGCGGCTGGGAGCTGCTGCGCGAGAGCGGCCGCGTCGGTAACCGCTCGCAGCTGCGGCGCGAGCTGTTCCTGCAGGCTGACGAAGCCCGTCATGCCTTCGAGAAGGCCCGCGATGCCGAACTGCATCGCGGCTTCCAGATCCTCTCGCACGGCGACTGACGCCGCTGCCAACTTTCGTCCAAGGAATGCCCATCGTGACCAGCCCTCTCCGCAACGATCGCCTGCTGCGCGCCCTGCGCCGCGAACCGGTGGACTGCACCCCCGTCTGGCTGATGCGCCAGGCCGGCCGCTACCTGCCGGAGTACCGCGCAACCCGGGCCAAGGCCGGCAGCTTCCTGGCCATGGCCAAGAACCCGGAGATCGCCTGCGAAGTCACGCTGCAGCCGCTGCGCCGATTCCCGCTGGACGCAGCCATCCTGTTCTCGGACATCCTCACCATTCCCGATGCGATGGGCCTGGAGCTCTACTTTGTTGAAGGCGAAGGCCCGAAGTTCCGTCATCCGGTGCGTGACGAAGCGGCCATCGCCCGGCTGGCGGTACCAGACATGGAGCAGGACCTGGGCTATGTGATGGACGCAGTGCGCCTGATCCGTCGGGAGCTGGACGGCCAGGTACCGTTGATCGGCTTCTCCGGCAGCCCCTGGACACTGGCCTGCTACATGGTGGAAGGCGGCGGCAGCAAGGATTTCGCGCGCATCAAGGCAATGGCGCTGAACCATCCGCAGGCCCTGCACCGCCTGCTGGAGGTCACCACTGACGCGGTGATTGCGTACCTGGGCGCGCAGCGCGCGGCCGGTGCGCAGGCGCTGCAGGTGTTCGACACCTGGGGCGGCGTGCTGTCGCCGGCCATGTACCGCGAGTTCTCGCTGCGCTACCTGCAGCGCATCGCCGAGGGCCTGGAGCGCGGCGCAGGCAGCGAGCGCACGCCGCTGATCCTGTTCGGCAAGGGTACCGGCCTGCACCTGGAAGCGCTGTCGCAGACCGGCGCCGATGCACTGGGCCTGGACTGGACGCTGGACCTGGACGAGGCGATGCGCCGCACCGGTGGCCGCGTCGCGCTGCAGGGCAACCTCGACCCGACCACGCTGTACGCCTCGCCGGATGCGATTGCCGCAGCCGCAGCGCGGGTGCTCGACACCTACGCCGCCGGCAATGGCGGTTCGCGCGAGGGCCACGTGTTCAACCTCGGCCACGGCATGTCGCCGGACATGGACCCGGCCCACGTGCAGGTGCTGGTCGACGCGGTGCACGCGCACAGCCAGCGCTGAGCATTCGGCATACGGTTGCGGCGCGATGTTGATCGCGCCGTGACCCACAGTGCGCGATCATGGCATCCCCCACGCTGCACCGGCCGCACCCCATGTCCACATCGCCATCGACCTACAACCGCCAGCGCCCCCTGCTGTGGCTGGTGTCCTTGGCGATCTTCATGCAGATGCTGGACTCGACCATCGTCAACACGGCATTGCCGGCGATGGCGGCCAGCTTGGGCGAAAGCCCGCTGCAGATGCAGTCGGTGGTGTTCAGCTACGCGCTGGCGGTGGCCACCTTCATTCCCGCCTCGGGCTGGATCGCTGACCGCTACGGCACCCGTCGCACCTTCCTGGTGGCGATCATTCTGTTCACCCTCGGCTCGCTGGCCTGCGCGCTGGCCCAGCACCTGCACCAGCTGGTCGGTGCGCGCGTGCTGCAGGGCATCGGCGGCGCAATGCTGTTGCCGGTCGGCCGGCTGGCAGTGATGCGATCAGTGCCGCGCGAGGATTTCCTGCGCGCGATGAGCTTCATTGCCATCCCGGCCCTGGTCGGCCCGCTGATCGGCCCCACGCTGGGCGGCTGGCTGGTGGAGATCGCCTCGTGGCACTGGGTGTTCCTGATCAACCTGCCGATCGGCGTGATCGGATTCATCGCCGCGATGAAGATCATGCCCGACCACTACGCCAGCCATCGCACCCGTTTCGACCTGCGTGGCTACATCATGCTGGCCTTCGCGATGGTGGTGCTGTCACTGGCGCTGGACGGCATCTCCGGACTGGGCACGCCACACGCGCTGGTGATGCTGATGACCGTTGCAGGGCTGGCGGCGCTGGTGGGTTACTGGCTGCACGCCGCCAATTCGACGGCGCCGTTGTTCTCGCTGGCGCTGTTCCGCGTACCCAGCTACCGCATCGGCATTCTCGGCAATCTTTTCTCGCGCATCGGCAGCAGCGCCATGCCGATGCTGATCCCGTTGCTGCTGCAGGTCGGCCTGGGCCTGGGCCCGATGAACGCCGGCCTGATGATGGTGCCGGTGGCAGCCGCCGGCATGGTCTCAAAGAAACTGGCGGTGAAGCTGGTGGAGCGCTACGGCTACCGCCGCGTGCTGATGGTCAACACCGTGCTGGTGGGCCTGGCGATGGCCAGCTTCATCCTGATGACACCCGGCCAGCACCTGGCCTGGCGCCTATTGCAGCTTGCGTTCTTCGGCGCGGTCAATTCGCTGCAGTTCACCGTGATGAACACCGTGACCCTGCGCGATCTGGACCGTGAGTTCGCCAGTTCCGGCAACAGCCTGCTGTCGATGGTGATGATGCTCGCCGCCGGCTTTGGTGCTGCTGCGGCCGGCAGCCTGCTGGCCGCGTTCGGCAACCACCTGGACAGCAACAGCGCCACCGCCGCGCTGCATGCCACGTTCCTGTGCGTGGGCGCGATCACCCTGACCTCTACGATGATCTTCTGGCAGCTGCCCGATACCAAGCCGGAGCCACGGCAGGTCGAGCACGTTGCGGAGTGAGGGTGGTTCGGCAGGGCCTGCGGCCCTGCACCTGCAGAGGCTTCAAGCCAAGGCAACAGCAACGGCAAAAGCAGGCATTTCGTGGGTGGTGGGGCGGTGTGGGCTTGCAGGACACGCCGTAAACCCGTCCCTGGGGGCTCGATGGCGCCATCCATGGCGCCAACGGTCCTGCAAGCCCACACCGCCCCACCTCTGACAGATTTTCGCGATCGGGTAGATCCACGCCATGCATGGATGAATCTCCATCGAGATCGAATATGTCGAACTGAGATCGCAAACCATCCACGCATGGCGTGGATCTACTGCAGATCGCAGAATTCTGTCGAAGGCGGGGTGGTGTCGGAGTGCGGGGTGTCAGCCGCATGGATGCGGCTGCCAAGCCTACAAGGACGTACTTGCGGCGTCCCCGCACTCCGGCACCGCCCCGCCATCCCACGGGAAACCAGCTTTTGCTTCGGCTGTTGCTGTTGCTCCGGCTTGCAGCAGGTGCAGGGCTGCAAGCCCTGCAATAAGCCCTACCGTCCCATGACCCTGGCGATCGCTTCCACCAGCAGCTCACCGGTCACCGGCTTGCGCAGGAAACCACCGATGCCGGCCGCTTCCACCTGCTGCTGCAGGTCTGGATCGGTCCGTGCCGTCACGGCGAGCAGTGGCAGCATGTAGCCCTGGTTGCGCAGGTGCTGGGCCAGCTCGAAGCCGCTCAGGCCCGGCAGGTCCAGATCCAGCAGGCCGACGTCGAAATCCCCTGCGCTGATCTCGCGCAGTGCCGCCAGCGCATGGCCCGCATGCACCACTTCATGGCCGCGCGCACTCAACAGCCCGCGCACCACATCAGCCACGGTTGCATCATCCTCGACCAGCAGCACGCGCAATGGCGGCATGTTGGCCGCATCCTCGCGGTGCACTTCGCCCTCGGACTCTGCATTGGCATCGACCACCAGCGGCAACGGCAGGGTCACGCCAAAACACGTGCCGCGGCCGAGCTGGCTCTCGACCTGGATACGCCCCTGCATCGCCTGCGCCAGTTCGCGGCAGATCGCCAGGCCCAGGCCGCTGCCGCCGTACTGCGCCGCGGTGCGGGCGCCATCGGCCTGCTCGAAGCGGCGGAACAGGCGCTGCTGCTGTTCCTGGCTGATGCCCGGCCCGGTGTCGCGCACTTCGAAATGCAACGCGCGCAGCTCGCCGTCGCTGCGCGCATGCAGGGTGATGGTTCCACGGCTGGTGAACTTGACCGCGTTGGAGAGCAGGTTGAGCAGGATCTGCCTTACCCGCATCGCATCGCCGGTCGCCTGCAGGCCCGGCGGCAACTGGTTGTCGAGGGTGAAGCGCAGACCCTTCTGCGCTGCCAGAGGTCCCATCAGCGCGGCCAGGTCCTGCAGCAGGCAGCTCAGCGCGAACGGCTTGGACTGCAGTTCCAGCCGTCCGGATTCGATCCGTGCCAGGTCCAGTGCATCGTTGACCAGGTGAAGCAGGTGTTCGCCGGCGTGCCGGATCGACTGCGTGTAGCCGCGCTGCTGCGGGTCCAGCGGCGAGGCCAGCAGCAGTTCGCTCATGCCGAGCACACCGGTCATCGGCGTGCGGATTTCGTGGCCGAGATTGGCCAGGAAGCGGGTCTTGGCCGCCGAGGCCTGTTCGGCCAGTTCCTGTTTATGCAGTGCCAGCTGATAGGCATGGCGCCGCTGCAGGCGACGGCGATACAACCAGGCAAACCAACTGGTCAGCAGAAGCGCGATCGAGGCCAGCACCAGCAGCCCGGACAGGCTGCGCCACCACGGTGGCTGTACACGGAATTCCAGACTCTGCACCCGGGACCAGACATGGTCGGCCGAGCGCGCCTGTACCTCCAGGCGGTAGCTGCCCGGCGGCAGGCGCGAGAACAGGCGCTCACCGGCCGGCCCCACTTCCACCCAATCGGGGTCGTAGCCGGCCAGGCGGTAGCGGTAGCTGTTGGAGGCCGAATCGGCGAATGACAACAGTCGCGCGACGATGCGCAGGTCACGGTCACCATCGGCAATCTGCAAGGGCGTGTCGTGGGTCAGGTCGAGTACCTGCTCGTTGCGGCGGACTTCGACCCGTTCGATCACCAACGGCGCCCGCCGCACCGACGGCCGCACCTGTTCCGGGTCGAACACCACCACGCCGGCCGGGGTACCGGCCACCAGATGGCCATCGCCGGACATCGTCAACGTGTGCTCGCGGAACTCCTGGCTGGGCAGGCCGTCGTGGACGCCGTACAGGCGCACGCTCTGGCCGTCGGCGCCAACCCGGACCAGGCCGCGCGCACTGGTGGCCCAGGCCACGCCCTGTGCGTCGACCACCAGCCCGGAAGCGGAGATCGCCGGGTAACCCTGCTCCGCGCCGATCACGGCCTGCCGTTCAAGCCGCCCCTGGCTCCAGCGGTAGCGCGACAGGCGGCCATCCTCCGACAGCCAGACCTGGCCATCGCGGCCCACGTGCAACGCATGGATCGCGGTCGCCGGCGCGCCCGGCACCGGCTGGAAGCGCTCGCTTTCCGGCAGCCACTGCAGCAGGCCACGGCTACTGGCCAGCCAGATGTGGTCCTGCGGCCCGCATTCCACATCCAGGTTGAGCTGGCCCTGCTGCAGGCCGCGCTGGCCGTTTTCCAGCTGGCGGCGCAGGCGACCGTCGAGGTCACGCTGCTGCAGGCCTGCAGGCAACATCAACCATAGACTGTCGCCGTCACAGGTCATCATCGACTCGATGACCCCTTCCATGGTCGCGTCGGCCCCGGCATCACGGCCCCAGCGACGTAGCTCACGTCGCTTCGGGTCATAGCGCAGCAACGCATCGGTCGAGCCGATCCAGACCTGGCCACGGCGATCCTCGCGTACCGAGGACAGCCAGTACATGCCATTGACCCAGGTGCGGTGCTGCTCGATCTTGCCCGTCCTGGGATCGAACCGGTCCAGCGCGCCGTGGCTGCCGACCGTCCATATGCCGCCATTGCTGGAAGGGCTGGTGCCGAGCACGAAGGCATTGCGCAGAGAACCGGTGTCGTCCTCCAATCGCGACAGCACCGAGAACTGCCACCAGCGCGGCAGCAGATGCCACAGGCCGGCATTGGTACTGGCCAACCAGATGCCGCCTTCGCGGTCCTCGTAGGCGCCCGTCCAGTTCGGCCGCACCGGCCCGCGCGCAACGGCGCTGTACAGCGGAACGGTCTGGTACTGCCCATCCACGGCCCGACCAAGCCCGGTACGGGTATCCAACCAATGCCCGCCCTGTTCATCGCGCAGCATCATGCCGAGCACCTGCTCGCCCGGCGGCAGTTTCCAGGGCGGCGATTCAAAACGCCCGTCGGGGCGACGCACCGTGGCGCCGGCCATCGTACTGATCCACAGGCTGCCATCGGGTTCGCTGGTCAACCCATTGATCAGCAGGCTGGGAATGACGTCGGTGCCGACCCGCTCGAAGTCGGTGCCGGTCCAGCGCGCCACGCCATGCTTGGTGCCGACCCACAGGCTGCCATCGGCCAGCGTAGCCAGGTACGGCACCGAGGCGGCAGGCAGGCTGCGGGGATTGTTGGCCTCGGGCAGGAAACGCTGCAGGCGGTCCTGGCTGTCCAGCCGGTACAGCCCACCTTCGTGGGTGCCGAACCAGATCGCACCGTCCGGCGTGGTCGCCAGGCTCCAGACCGTGTTGGTCCCCATCAAGGGCTGGCTGCTGCGGTCGTAGAAATGCAGCTGGCGGCGGTCGGCCGACATCCGTACCAGGCCCGCGTTCTCGGTCCCGATCCAGAGCTGGTTGCGCGCATCGACCAGGACCGTCCAGATGCGGTTGTCGCGCAGGCCATCCTCAGAACGCCAGATCCGGTAGTTGCGCCCGTCGTAACGGGCCAGGCCGTCGTTGGTGGCGATCCACAGGTAGCCATAGCGGTCTTCGGCCATGCGGTTGACGGTATTGGACGGCAGGCCGTCGAATACCGTCACCTGGCGCGGGCTCGGTGGCACCGGCTGCGCGGCAGCGGGTGACAGGCCGCACAGGAGGATCAGCAGCAGCATTGCCGCCCGCAGATACACCACCGATTGCCTCCTCACGCTGCCTGATGATTCCCGCGCCGCGGGCGTCGGCATGGTAAACCGAAAGTCGCGCCGTTCACGCCCGGCGTCGACGTTTTCAAGTTGTGGTCTGTCGTTTGGCGCGAGCCTGGATGATCGCTGCCACCAGCATGTCGCCGGTCACCGGCTTGCGCAGGAAACCATCGAAACCGGCAGCGAGCACCTGCGATTCGGCATACGCATCGGAGCGGGCGGTCACCGCCACCAGTGGCAGTTCGTAGCCCAGGGTGCGCAGCTGGCGGGCGATCGCAGTACCGTCCAGCGCAGGCAGGTCGAGATCGAGCAGGCCGACATCGAAGCCGTCGGTAGCGATCTCCGACAAAGCCCCCAGGCCATGCAGCACATGCACCACCTCATGGCCGCGGCTGCGCAGCAGGCCGGCGATGACCTCGGCCACGGTGGCATCGTCCTCCACCAGCAGGATGCGCAGTGGCGGCAGCATCGGCAGTGCCGGCGCTTCGCCCGTGGCGGCTGCCTGCCGGGTCCAGGGCAGCGGCAACCGCACCCGGAAACGCGCGCCCTTGCCTGGCTGGCTGTCCACTTCGATGCGCCCGCCCATCGCCACGGCCAGCTCCTGGCAGATCGCCAGGCCCAGCCCGCTTCCACCATAGCGCGAGGCCGTGCGCGGCCCCTCCGCCTGTTCGAATCGGTGGAACAGCCGCTCCTGCTGCTCGGCATTGATACCCGGACCACTGTCGTGCACTTCGAAGCAGAGACCGCCGCCGTTCTCTTCCAGGTGCACGGCCAGGCCGACATGACCGCGCTCGGTGAACTTGATGGCATTGCCCAGCAGGTTGAGCAGGATCTGCCGCACGCGCATCTCGTCGCCACTGACGCTGATCGGGCCGGGCGGATCGTCGCCACGCTGGAAATCCAGCTTGCGCTGTTTCGCCATGGGCTGCATCAGCGCCTGCACCTGGTCGAGCAGGCCGGCCAGGTCGAACGGACGCAGATCCAGCTCCAGTCGACCGGCTTCGATGCGCGCGAGGTCCAGCGCATCGTTGACCAACCGCAGCAGATGGCTGCCGGCCTGCTGGATGGAGCCGGCATAGCTGCGCTGCACCGGGTCCAGCGGTGTGGCCAGCAGCAACTCGCTCATGCCAAGCACGCCGGTCATCGGCGTGCGGACTTCATGCCCCAGCGTGGCCAGGAACCGGCTCTTGGCCTGCGAGGCCTGTTCGGCCAGCTCCTGCTTGTGCACGGTCAGCTGCCATTGCTGGCGACGGCGCAGGCGCGCACGGATCGACCAGACCAGGACGAGCAGCAGCAGCGAGCCGATCAGGATGTAGCCGAAGATCGCCATGCCGCTGCGCCACCAGGGTGGCAGCACCTTCACCTGCAGCTGCTGCGAAGGCGTCCATGCACCATTGGCAGTGGCCGCCTGCACTTCGATGACGTAGCTGCCGGTGGGCAGTCGCGACAGCGTGCGCTGGCCGTCGCCGCCCTGCTCCACCCAGTTCTGGTCATACCCGCGTACCCGGAAGCGGTAGCGGTTGCCCTGGGGATTGGCATACGACAACAACCGCGCATCGATCTGCAGGTCGCGATCATCCGGTCCCAGCAACAGGGTGCCGGTGTTCGGCAGCGGCTGCCAGCCGCGTGCATCGTCGCGGCGCACGCGCACCTCGGCAATCACCAGCGACGACCCGGGCAGCACCACGTCGTCGGCATTCACGTCGAATGCAACCAGGCCGGTCTGGGCGACGGCCAGAACGCGACCATCGGCATTCACCGCTGGCGGCCGGCTGGTGAACTCGGCATCGGACAGGCCATCGCGTTCATTGAACAACTGCAGGCGTCGTGCTTTCGGGTCCCAGCGCAGCAGGCCGCGCGGCGTGGTCGCCCACACCCGGCCATTGTCGGCCAATGCCAGGCCCCCCATGCTGACCGGCGGCACACCGGCGCTTCCATCAATGCGCTGGATCAGGCGCAGGCTCATGCCATCCCACTGGTAGCGCTCCAGCGCGCCCTGGCGGGCCAGCCACAACTGCTGCGGATCCACCCACACCAGGTCGTAGATCAGCCCGCGCGAGACCCCCGGCACCGCTTCGAAGCGACCGGCCTGCTCACGCCAGATGCCCATGTCGCCCATCACCCATGCCTTGCCATGGGCATCGAAGCGGATCTGCTCGATGGGTGAGTCGGCCGCCTTGCGGAAATCGTCGAGAGGATAGCTGCGCAGCACCCGGCCCTCCGCGCTGCGCTGCTGCAGGCCCAGGTTCATCACCGAAAGCCAGACCGTGCCATCGGGCGCCTGCCGCATCAGGTCGATGCGCTGGCGCAGGTCGGCACCTCCATCGATATGCCAATCGTGCAGCGCGCGGGTGCCCGGGTCATACACGCTGATGCGGCCGGCACGCCCCAGCCACAGGCGCCCGTCCGGCCGCGGGAGTACCGACCACACCGCACCGCTGCCGATCTCGCGGTCGCTGGCCAGCAGGCGCAGCGTGCCGTGCGCGTCCAACTGATACACGCCGTGCGCCGAACCCACGTAGTAGTTCTGGCCATCACTGGCCGCACCCAGCAGGTACTGGCTGTCCAGCGGCTTGCCATCGAGCTGGTTCCAGATCGAGAAGCGGCGCCAATCCGGCGGGAGGTAGGCCAGTCCCTGGGTCAGCAGGGCGACCCACAATCCGCCCTCATGGTCCTGCAGCAGATCGAGCACACCGCTCTGTGCAGTGAGGAAACCACTGCCGCGGTCGCCGTCGAGCCGCCATAGCGCACTCGCGTCGCCACGCAGCAGGCCATCGGACGTGCCCGCCCAGTAGCCGCCCTGGCGATCGGCCAGCACCAGCGCCGAGCGCAGGCCGGCGCTGTCGCTCCAGCGCGGACGACTGACCCGGTCCTGCGCATCGATGCGGTACAGGCCATCGTTCTGGCTGCCGACCCAGATCGAGCCATCCGGATCGCGGCTCATCCGCAGCACGCTCAATGCGCCCAGCGCGTGCGGTGCCACGGGCTCGAAGTCACGGCCATTCCAGCGTGCGACGCCGGCCTCGGTACCGATCCACAGGCGCCCCCGCGCATCGACCAGGCTGCTGTAGATGGTGTTGCTGGGCAGGCCGTCGGCACGGGCCGGGTCGTGCTTGAAGAAGCGCAGGCTGCCGTCCTCCCCGAACCGGCAGATACCCTGGCTGCTGGTGCCGATCCACAACGCATCCCCGGCGTAGGCCAGCGTCCAGAACTGGCCCAGGCACGGACCATTGACCGCATCGAAGGTCTTGAACCGCTCGCGGTCGGCATCCAGGCGGGCCACGCCCTTGCCATTGATGCCCACCCACACACGGTCCAGCGGATCGACCAGCAGGGTCTCGATCTCGTTGCCGGGCAACGAACCGGGCTGTTCCGGGTCATGTTCCCAGACCCGCAGCGAGCTGCCGTCGTAGCGCACCAGACCGCCATCGGTTGCGGCCCAGACATGGCCCTGGCGGTCCTCGGCCAGCGCCAGCACCATGCGCGAAGGCATGCCTTCGGCGGCACCGAAGCGCCGCAGGCGTGGTGTTTCTGCCATGTCCAGGGCTGCAGCCGCCGTGGCAGACGCCAACAGCAGCAGCCCCGTTGCCGCGATGCCCAGGCACCACAGGCGCCAGCTGCTCGTCATCCTGAACCCCCTGTCCTGTCCCGATTGTCACACAGGGCCGGGGTCATGGCTGCAACAGCCTGTTGCCGGGGCAGGACCACCACGAACTGTTGCAGCCATGCACGCATCCTTGGCAGGGGCCTGTGCGTATGATCACAGCGTCCCCCTTCCGGAGCCCGCCATCGATGCGTCCCTGCCTGGCCCTGCTGCCGATGCTGCTCGCCACCGCTCCCGCCTGGGCGGATGCAGATACCTATCGCCTCGATCCGGTGCACACGCGTGTGCTGTTCAGCATCGACCACGCGGGCTACTCGCAGGCGATGGGCACGGTCTCCGGCAGTGAGGGCCGGCTGCAGTTCGATCCCGACAACTGGCGCGAAGCCACGTTGGACGTCGAAGTCCCCGTGTCGCGATTGGACCTTGGTGACGCCAAATGGAACCAGGCCACGCTGGCCCGCAGCCTTCTGGATGGCGAGCGTTTCCCGAAGGCACATTTCGTCTCCAGCCGGGTCGAACCGATCGATGCCAGGCGCGCCCACGTGATCGGCACCCTGACCCTGCGCGGGGTCAGCCAGGAGATCACGCTGGACGTGACCCTGAACGCCATCAAGCGCTACCCCCTCCCCCCGTTCCGACGCACCGCCGGTTTTTCCGCCAGCACCACGCTGAGCCGGCGCGCGTTCGGCATCACCGCCTGGCCGGGCGTCATCGGTGATGCAGTACAGCTGAGGATCGAGGCCGAAGCCACCCTCGACCGCAGCGACGCCCCGGGAACTCCCGCTCCCGTTCCACACTCCGACCCCAAGACGGCCCCCTAGAGGACCCTTCATGACCGCCAAGAACACCCCCGCCGCCTGGGGGAGTGTCAGCCAGATCCTGCATTGGTCGATCGCATTGCTGATCCTCGCCCTGGGCGTGGTCGGCCTGACCATGGGCGAACTGCCCCAGACCCCCAAGTATTTCTGGGTCTATACCGCGCACAAGTCGATCGGCATCACCGTGCTGGCGCTCGTGCTCTTCCGCCTCGGCTGGCGCCTGTATGCCGGTGCCCCCAAGCCGGTGCCGGGCGTGCCCAGCTGGCAGGAACGCATCGCCAGTGCCACCCACGTGCTGCTGTATGTGCTGATGTTCGCCATCCCGCTGTCGGGCTGGCTGTACGACTCGGCCAGCGGCCTGCGCCCGTTCCGCTGGTTCGGCCTGGTCGACGTGCCCAAGCTGAGCGGTCCCGACCCGCAGGTGGTCGCGGTATCGCATGCCATTCACGAGTACGGCTTCTGGCTGTTGATCGCGGTGGTGCTGGCACATGCCGGCGCTGCCTTCTACCACCACCTGTTCCAGCGCGATGCGACCTTGTCCCGCATGTTGCCGCGCGGCTGGCTTGCCTCCCCTCAGAAGGACTGACCGATGAACCTGAAACTGACCACTCCGGCCGCCGTGGCCGCCGCCCTGGCCGGCATGCTGGCCACCACCCCGGTGTTCGCCGCCGACTACGCACAGGCGCCCGGCGCCGGCTCGATCCTGGTGTTCGCCACCAAGTACGACGGCGAAGTGTTTACCGGCAGCTTCCCGGGCTTTGCCACCAAGCTCAGCTTCGACCCGGCCAATCCTGCCGCCGGTTCGCTGGACGTGGTGATCCCGCTGGCCGGCGCCAAGAGCGGCAACAGCGACCGTGACTCGACCCTGCAGACCGCCGACTTCTTCAATGTTGGCAAGTTCGCCACCGCACGCTACACCGCCAAGGGCTTCCGCGCGGTGGGCAATGACCAGTTCGCCGCCGATGGCACACTGGAGCTGCGAGGCGTCAGCAAGCCGGTCACCCTCACCTTCACCTGGAAGCCGGGCACCCAGCCGGTGCTGACCGGCAAGGCCACGGTCAAGCGGCTGGACTTCGGCGTCGGCGGCGGCGACTGGGCCGACACCAAGACCATCCCGGACGAAACCGCGATCAGCACGATCGTGAAGTTCGACGCGAAGTAAACCGCGTCTGGTAGTGCCGGCCGCTGGCCGGCATCACCGGGCATCGCGGGGTTGCCGGCCAACGGCCGGCACTACCGAACGTCGGCCAGCCAGGCCTGAACCGTGGCCGCGTCGAACGGCCAGTCCAGCTCACGACCACCAGTCTCGTCGCGCAGCACAGGCACCCGCGCGCCGTAGCGCGCTTCCAGCGCCGGCTGGTCATCCAGGAACACCGATTCGAACTCCGGTGCCCGCGCCTTGGCCAGCTCGGCCAGGGCCATGTCGCACAGGTGGCAGTCATCGCGCTGGAACAGGGTCAACACCGGTTTTGCTCCCTCTGCCGAAATGCTGCGCCGCAGCCATGGAAGTGCGGCATGAACCGCTAGAATAGCGGTCTCCTCCGGTACCCGCAGTACGGCAACCATGGCTGTCAGCACGTTCGACGTTTTCAAGATCGGCATTGGCCCGAGCTCCTCGCACACCGTCGGGCCGATGAAGGCCGCCGAGCGATTCATCCATCGCTGGCTGCTCGACCCGGGTCGCCTGAACGAAGTCGCGCGCATCCGCGCCGATGTCTATGGCTCGCTGGCGCTGACCGGCCGCGGCCATGGCACCGACAAGGCGATCCTGCTGGGCCTGGAAGGCCAGCGGCCGAACCTGATCGATCCGGACATCATTCCGGCCACCCTGGAGCGCATCCGCAGCAGCAAGCGCATCCAGCTGATGGGCCAGCACGAGATCGCCTTCGACGAGAAGCGCGACCTCGGCATGAACAAGCGCCAGAAGCTGCCGTACCACACCAACGGCATGCGTTTCACCGCGTACAACGCCGAGGATGAAGTGATCGCCACCCGCGACTATTACTCGGTCGGTGGCGGCTTCGTGGTCAACCAGGACGACGCGGCCGATGACCGCATCGTGCCCGACGAGACCCCGCTGCCCTACCCGTTCAAGAGCGGCGACGAGCTGCTGGCGCAGACCGCGCGCAGCGGCCTGAGCATTGCCCAGCTGATGTTCGAGAACGAGAAGTGCTGGCGCAGCGAAGACGAGATCCGCGCCAACCTGCGCGAGATCTGGAGTGCGATGCAGTCGTGCGTGGCGCGCGGCATCCGCGAGGAAGGCGTGCTGCCGGGTGGCCTGAAGGTCGGCCGTCGTGCACCGGCGCTGTACCGCGAGCTGTCGTCGAAGCCGGAAGCAGCGATGCGCGATCCGCTGACCACGCTGGACTGGGTCAACCTGTACGCGCTGGCGGTGAACGAAGAGAACGCCGCCGGTGGTCGCGTGGTGACTGCGCCGACCAACGGCGCTGCCGGCGTGCTGCCGGCGGTGCTGCATTACTTCGACCGTTTCTGCCCCGGCGCCAACGAACAGCGCGTATTCGACTTCCTGCTGACCTCGGCAGCGATCGGCATCCTGTACAAGGAAAACGCCTCGATCTCCGGCGCCGAAGTGGGCTGCCAGGGCGAAGTGGGCGTGGCCTGCTCGATGGCGGCCGGTGGCCTGGTCGCGGCGCTGGGTGGCAACCCGAGCCAGATCGAGAATGCCGCGGAAATCGGCATGGAACACAACCTCGGCCTGACCTGTGATCCGATCGGCGGGCTGGTGCAGATCCCCTGCATCGAACGCAATGCGATGGGCGCGGTGAAGGCGATCAATGCCTCGCGCATGGCGATGCGCGGCGACGGCAAGCACAAGGTGTCGCTGGACAAGGTGATCAAGACCATGCGCGATACCGGCCGCGACATGCAGGACAAGTACAAGGAAACCAGCCGTGGCGGCCTGGCGGTGAACGTCATCGAGTGTTGAGGTCGACCGGTCCCGGCGCGATGGCGCCGGGCCACAGGTAGAGTCGACCGTTGGTCGACTATCGCGCGCAGCGCGGGATTTTCGCTCGTTGTGGGGAAGGTAGTCGACTAACTGTGTAAACCCACCACGTTGTTCAGCAGGACTCTGGAAATAGGTGGCTGGCCACCGATCCCCATGTGAGGGCGGTGCCAGTTGTAGTGGTGCAGCCATTGGGTCAGCACGGAATTGCGCTGGTCCGAGGA